>DATKUV010000134.1:0-2112 GCA_035530415.1 Candidatus Nanoarchaeia archaeon
AGATATCATTGTATTCAAAAAGAACATCACTCGACCAATGCATGGCTACTGTATTAGCACCACGGCAATCATACGTTTCATCATTAATGCACACTTCATTTTGAGTTTCTGGATTATCATGGCCAAATACGTTCCTTCTAACTAATGCATACTGGACATGCTGAATATCTATTCCGGTACTCTCACCAAATACTTCAGCAGTATATATCCATCGCATACCGAAATTATTCAGTCTATTATCTTCAACAATTACATATTGATTAAAATTATCTGTGCCACCATAGTGGGCGCTGGAATAACCAAACCTAAGTCCAATGGCAGAGGTATCATTTATATGATTTCTTCTAAAAATAAAATGATCATAACCGTTAGTCGGTTGGATTGTAAATGCATTATCAAGTACGGTTCCTGCCTGTCTAATACCAAAATCCTGGATGATTGTATACGATGGATCTCCTGCAATATACATACCGGCATTAAGTTGGGCGGAGGTATCCCCACTTCCATCACAAATTGTTATATCTCCGACAGGATCACAATTCCCAGATTCATAGCCATCCAGAGTAACAGGATTGCCAGATGTCCCATCAAACATGCTGCCCTGCGGCGCTATCGTTGTCGTAAATGGTCCGGAAAAATAAAAGGTATCTCCCATATACCCTGAACCAGTAAGTGCGTTGAAGGTAACTACCGACATGGCGCTTAATAGTGATGTTCCCGTCCTTGCTCCTGCTCCGTTTTGAGTAACATACCAGGTATCCGGATCGGGAGGAGAGGTGTCCAATTTGAGATAAAGAACAGCATCCCCAGCAAAGGGAGGTGTGAAAGATTTACTACCACCAGCAGCAGTTACATCACCAGCGGAATAAACTGCTGCTGTTGATGGACGAAACCATTCATAATCATACTCCCCGGCAGAGACATCTACTGTAAAGGCTCCGGTGCCTGGCTGATAAACCAAGTATTCCTGGCCCGCATTTATAAGACAGAAGGTAGTAGAACAATCAGCAGCACTGTCAGATGGTTCCATATTAGCAAGATCCATGGCATTGCTATACGATACTGTTGCTCCTATATTATAACGAATATTCTCCCAATCAGCATCTTCTTCTGCCGGTGCCTCAAATGGTTGATCATATAAAGAGTAATGGAAACCCCTCATAAAAGATTTCCAGGCATACTGGCGGCTTGTAGCCCAATCGGCTGGCCAGATATGATCGGCATCCCAAATGACAGGCATTGTGGAATAAATTGGTGGGTCAGAACTACTCCATCCGGAAATATATTCACCAGGTGCCCAAACGTCAGCTCCACTATTCATTAACTGACTTACAGTCATGGCCCAGCCATAACTCATGTAGGTCATGTGCTGTTGTGCTTTACCTGCTTCGTATGCTTGAATATAGTCAATCATATCATATTGCCATTGAGTATGAAGAACCTCATTAGCAATTTCATAAAACACATTATCAAGACTATTAACTGTATTTATTACCTTTGCTACATATGCTTGCTGTAGAGCCAGTACGGTTCCTGATGGAGCACTAAAAAATTCGTCCCCAAACCCATTAGAGTTGGCGTCAACATTAATCCCATTCATATTGTTGTCGCCATTGAAAACATTATGCATCCAGAGATCGTCCCATGCCTCATAGCCAAAAGAATAAATGTCAAACAGCATTATTGAAACATACACTCCATGATTTTGGGCATCGAGAATTCTTGCATACATTCTATCGAAATACGCTTGATTTAATTTAGTTAAATCAAACTTGAGACCACCGTCATTTGCATTGCCATAACCTGACACACGCTCATATGGCATAAGCGATACAGTTCCTCCAGTAGTACTCAGTTGCGACCATGATCTTATATAATTGAGATTTCTGGTATTCATAAAGCCCATATACCAATCCCAATCTAAAAGGGTCTGATAATTATATGTATATGTCTTGCTGAAAATATTATCCTGATTATCAACAAAAATTTGATGCCCGCCAAGACGAATTGCATCGCCTGTATCATCTGTAAAGTACCTTGGATTAGTTGGGTGTACATGCAGGAGTCCGGCTGCATTTACAGACGTAGACAAGAAAATGATAACGAATATTA
>DATKUV010000135.1:0-4331 GCA_035530415.1 Candidatus Nanoarchaeia archaeon
GGGAAGTCACTGTACTTGAAGGTGATGAAGCAGCAGGTCTTCCTACCACAAATGCCTATTGCGAAGAATGCGGCAACAAAATAGCCTATTGGTGGCTGCGTCAGCTGCGATCGGCTGATGAAAGTGAAACCAGGTTTTTCAGGTGTACCAAATGCGGTAAGACCTGGAGAGAATACAATTAAGTAATTGTCCTGCAGACCTGTTCAAGATCCTGCAGGAAATTTTCCAATACGACCTCGTTGAGATGGGGCATAATTACCAGCCTTAATGCCATGGGGTCCCTGGTAATAGAGGTAGACCAGCCTTTAACACTCAATTCTTTGCGTACGCGTTTAACATCACCCACATCCAATACTGCGACATTCATCACAGGGTCCATTAAGGATTCAACTCCGAACTCACTGGCCCGCTTAACCAGGTTGTTAGTTAATTTCATACAGCTATCAACAACCTGACTGTATCCATCCCATCCTAAATACTTCATTACAGCAAAAGTTGCCGCTGCTGCAGCACCGGTTCGTGTTCCGCTTAATGAATATTGTGTATCCAGGGTAAGGTAAGGGGTCTCAGTTTGCAGTTTATGCAGATGTGAATGGTCCCTGAACAGTAACCCACCTGCAGGAATGGTACATAATCCCATTTTATGGGGGTCTGCGGTTATTGATGACACTCCAGGCAGCTTGAAATCAAAATCATATTTCGTATCAAGAAATGGTATTACAAAAGCCCCGAAGGCAGCATCCACATGCAGGAAAATGCCCTGCTCCACAGCCATATCTGATAATTCCTTAATCGGATCGATCTGACCAAATTCAGTAGTACCAGCTATTCCAATAAGGCCTACTGTATTATTGTCTATAAGGGAGTCAACTGCACCCAGGTCGACTTTGAATTGCTCATCAACCCGGGCCTTTCGCACTTCGATCCTTAGAAGGTCTGCGATCTTATCAAAAGAGAAATGGGCTGATTGAGGTACAATAATATTGGGAGTTGTACTTATTCCGCTGTTCCGGGCTGCGCGAATGGCCTGGATATTGGATTCGGTACCCCCTGTCGTAACATAACCATGTACAGATGGGTCGCCCAACATCCCTCCCATCATGCTTATTACTTCATGCTCAAGGGCCTGTGTGCCTGGAAACAATCCCGCGTCACCTAAATTAGTTTCCAGAAACATTGCATGGGCCTTGACAGCTATGGGATGCGGAATGGTACACATTGCACTAAGTACATGATCATATGATATGTCCTGTACTTTGTATTTGCTAAGTTGGTCAAAGACCTCTTGTTCGCTTAAGCCTGTATTTTTCATATTGTCATCCCGAAAAGGCCATATCAATGTTAAATTATTCTATTTTTTCCAGGTCAGACCTTGCTGTTTCTTCTGCCTTTCGAATGATGTCCTTTACAGGGAGGCCAGTTTCCTTTGCAATTTTTTTACAATCATCGAATTCTGCTGAAATGTTGAGAATTTCACCTTTATTATCACAGGCTACTTTCACGTGGATAAGATGGGAGTTTCCTGCTGCAGTGATATTTACTTCAATTATCTTTCGCTGCACAGTGAATCTATGCATAACCGGTACCTGTCTCACTCCCAGACTTCCCGTTTCAACTATGATCCTCTTTGCTAAATGCTGTGCATGGAAAGGTTTACAGATGACTTTGATCAAAGCACCACTTCGCCCTTTTTTCATAGTTGCTGGTATTATCGAGACATCCAGTGCACCATCATCCATTAGTTCCTGGATAAGGTATCCAAGCACTTCCCCTGTCACATCATCCACATTGGTCTCAAGCATCGCAATATGATCTATAACCAATGATGCGTCAAGTTCCCCAATCACAGTTCTAAGCACATTAGGCAGACCTGTTTCCTTTGACCCTGCACCATAACCTGTCCTGGTAGATATCATCAGGGGGAAAACACTACTTGAATAACCATATTTATTAACAAAATGTGCCAGTATGGCAGCTCCCGTGGGTGTTAATAGTTCCTGATCCACTGGACCCCCTTTCCAGATTAGTTTTGAATTATTAAGGATCTCAAGAGTTGCGGGGGCAGGTACTGGTAATTTTCCGTGAGCAGTATTTACAAATCCCCCTCCCACAGATACAGGCAGGCAGATAACCTTTGAATTTGTCAATCCAAGATCGTGAAAGGCAACTACTGCACCCACAATATCTGCAATGGCGTCCTGCTGTCCCATTTCATGCAGATGCAACTCATCTAATGTCTTGCCATGTACCAAAGCTTCAGATCTGCCCACCAACTCCATAACACCTATTACATCCTCAGTTATCTTTCGGGGCAGACCAGCAGATTTGATCTGACTGATTATCTCCCTGAAATTATATTGTGAAGTAGATCTCTGGATAACCTCGATTCTGTATGCAGAGATAAGTTCTTTTTTAGTTTCACATGTGTTTACATTAACATCAGCTGCCGATTCCATTGAATTTATCACAATTTTTTTGTCAGCGCCCAGGCTTAACAGGCTACCAATGATCATATCACCTGAAGCCCCGGAAAAAGGGTCAAATACCAAAACCTTAGTTATCCTGTTCATATTGTTTTACCTGTATGTTTTAATTGGAAAAATACTTATATGTATTCAATAGACAACCATATAATAATTAATTTAATAATTAATTATTTCATTTTGAAAAAAAAATAATAGGAAGTTTTCTGATTGGACTCCATTCAACTTAAAGTTACAAAAGCTTATCCAACTGATTCTGCAAAAGGGATTGCGAGAATTGATCCGAATCTGATTCAAAAGCTGCAGATCTCAGTTGGGGATATTATCCTACTGGAAGGAAATAAGACTACTGCCGCCAAGGTATGGGGAGCGGACCGGCAAGATTGGAAAAAGGACTCAATCAGGATCGACGGGTTCACCCGCCAAAATGCTGGTGCAGGTTTAGGGCAGAACATTAAAGTAACAACAGTTAAACCTCTGGGTGCTACCAGGATCGTGCTTGCACCTATGGAAGGACAGGTAATTCAGATCGAAGGCGAAGTGAATGATCTTATTAAACGCCAGATAATGAAACGACCTGTGATGGAAGGAGATCTAATTCCTATTATTAGTACTACTGCAAGTCCAATTCTAGGTCATATGAACACAGGTCAAACAATACCATTAATTGCAGTAAAAGTAGAGCCTGAAGGCGTTGTGATAATAAAAGAACAAACTGAGATCGAACTGTTAGACAAACCTGTCACAGGATATGATTCACTTGCAACTACAGGTATAACATATGAGGACCTGGGAGGGTTGGGGGATCAGATACAGCGCCTGCGCGAAATGATAGAATTGCCCCTCAAACACCCAGAGGTCTTTGACAAGCTTGGCATTAACCCTCCTGCTGGCGTTCTGATGCACGGTCCTCCAGGTACTGGTAAGACCATGATCGCCAAAGCCGTGGCAAATGAGAGTGGAGCGAAATTCTTCTCTATAGCAGGGCCAGAGATAATGAGCAAGCATTATGGTGAGAGCGAAAAGGGTTTGAGGGATATCTTTGAAGAAGCATCTAACAATGCACCCAGTATAATATTCTTTGATGAGCTGGATGCTATTGCAGGTAAAAGGGAAGATTCTGTAGGGGAAGTTGAGCGCAGGGTCGTTGCGCAGCTTTTAACCTTAATGGATGGCGTGTCTGATAGGGGGCAGGTAGTGGTAATAGGAGCCACAAACAGGATCAATGCTATAGATTTAGCACTGCGCAGACCTGGTAGATTTGACAGGGAGATCGAGATAAGTGTGCCTGACAGGGATGACAGGCTGGAGATATTGCAGATCCACACCAGGAGCATGCCTTTATCAAAGGATGTAAACCTTGAAGAACTGGCTGATAATACTCATGGGTTCGTGGGTGCCGACCTGGCAGCATTATGCAGGGAAGCTGCAATGAAGGCTCTCAGAAGCTTTAGCAGAGATTTTAATCTTGAGCAGGAGATACCGCAGGAACAACTTAACAAAATAGAGATTACATCAGAAGATTTTTCTCTTGCTTTAAAGGAAGTGGAACCATCGGCAATGCGCGAAGTCATGGTTGAAATACCATCTGTGAAATGGAATGATGTGGGTGGCCTCGACAAATCCCGTCAGGAAATCCTGGAAGCAGTGGAATGGCCGCTTAGCAATCCTGAAAGATTCAGAGAAATGGGGCTCCAGCCACCTAATGGAATTTTATTGTATGGACCGCCAGGAACTGGTAAGACTTTGATAGCAAAAGCCGTAGCTACAGAAATAAGTGCAAATTTTATCAGTATAAGGGGACCTCAACTGCTGTCAAAATGGATGGGTGAAAGTGAAAAGGCAATA
>DATKUV010000136.1:0-2237 GCA_035530415.1 Candidatus Nanoarchaeia archaeon
AATATAATCTTTAGATACTATTATAGCGACGAGGAAGAACTAAAATGAAAGGAAATGTCTGGAAGTTCGGGAATGACATTGATACTGATGCTATCATCCCGGGCAGATATCTTATACTGAATACGCCTGAAGAACTGGCACAGCATGCTTTTGAAGGAGTAAGACCGGAATTTGCCAGTGTGGTCGAACCTGGCAATATTATAATCGGAGGAAACAATTTCGGATGCGGTTCCAGTCGTGAACACGCACCACTGGCATTAAAAGGTGTAAAGGTCAAATGCATCATTGCTAAAAGCTTTGCCCGGATATTTTTCAGGAATTCAATCAATATTGGGTTGCCCCTTCTGGAATGTCCTGATACTGACCGTATAGATGAAGGTGATGAAATTGAAGTGGATTTTGCATCCGGTATGATCACAAATAAAACCAAGGGCGAGACCTACTCAGCAACACCCATGCCAGACTTCCTGCAGGGTATAGTGGATGCAGGCGGACTTATCGAATATACAAGACAGCAGGTGAGCGCATGAGCCAGTATAAAGTTCCAGTGATCGCAGGAGACGGGATAGGACCAGAGATCATAGCAGAAGGAAGGAAGGTTATTGACGCCGCCGGTGTAGTTTACGGGTTTGATGTGGAGTGGATAGACTATCCCCATGGTGCAGACCATTATCTTGAGACCGGGGAACTCATCTCTGAGGATGCCCTGAAGGAACTGAACACGTATAAGAACATTTACCTTGGAAGTATCGGGGATCCCAGGATTGAGCCAGGTGTGCTTGAGAAGGGTATCCTGCTTGCAGCCAGGTTCTACTTTGACCAGTACGTAAACCTGCGTCCGATAAAACTTTTAGAAGGTGTATGGTGTCCAATAAAGGATAAAACACCAGCAGATATCGACTTTACCGTGGTGAGGGAGAACACAGAAGATTTTTACATCGGCATAGGTGGCCGTGCTAAAAAGGGCACCAGCAAGCATGAGCTGGAAGTGGCCCGTACCATGTATAATGTGAAGTTCGGGCTGGACATTGAGTCTGACAGCGAAGAGATAGGATACCAGATAGGCATGATCAGCAAAGAAGGGACCCAGAGGGTGATCAGGTATGCTTTCGATCTGGCTATGAAAAGGGATAAACATGTATCTTCTGTGGACAAAGCGAACGTGCTCTCAGACATCTATGGGTTCTGGCGTGAGGAATTTAATTCTGTAGGTTCTGAATATCCGGAAGTTACCACTGATCTTAATTTCGTTGATGCCATCACTATGTGGTTTGTCAAGAACCCTGAGTTCTTTGACGTGGTTGTAACGCCCAATATGTTCGGCGATATTATCACAGACCTGGGCGCCATGGTACAGGGCGGATTGGGACTGGCACCAGGCGGGAATATCAATCCCAAGGGTACCAGCATGTTCGAGCCTATCCACGGCAGCGCACCTAAGTATAAAGGTATGAACAGGGCAAACCCCATTGCTACCATCTGGGCTGGCGCCATGCTGGTGGAACAGATGGGTGAGCAGGAAGCGGCTGATGCCATTGTGGCTGCCATTGAGCGGGACATAATAGAAGCAAAAGTGCTGACAAAAGACATGGCAGGTAACAGCACCACTTCTGATGTGGGTGATGAGATCGCCAGGCTTGTAAAAGAAATGGCATAATTCATAACATAAAATAAATATTTACAAAACAAAATCTCTAACCTGCTCACGATCAGGACATACCATAGCTCGGCGGAAATTGTGGAGAAGAAGAAATTCCATGGGTTATCCAACAGTCTCATTAAGATCGGTGTATGTGAGATTTCGAACAAGTCAAAAGTTGCGACCGCACACCCAACCGCAGCATAGCTTAGGGAAATGATTAATTACATATGGTTACAATGTAACAACCATGGACAATGTGCAAGTTAGGATTGGCGATGAATATCTCACTATTTTGAAGGAATTATCTGAAACACTTCACTCATCCAGGTCAGAGGTCATAAGAAGGGTAATGGAAGAAGGGATAAAAGATCTACGCATGAAAATAGCCATGGAAAAATATCTGGATGAAGAATATTCATTATGCAGAGCAGCTGAATTCGCTGATGTTTCAATCCAGCAAATGGCTAAATACCTTGCACAAAAGGGTATTTCTTTTTTCAAGCAGAGTATTGAAGAGACAATGAAGGATGCACAAGAAGCAGAAAGCTGGCTTAACGATGCGGATATTAATTGATTCATCAACTCTCATTGCCCT
>DATKUV010000137.1:0-6400 GCA_035530415.1 Candidatus Nanoarchaeia archaeon
AGATGACAAAAGAACCTGCCAATTTACTTGAAGATGAGGGTTTCAGTTTTTTAACATGTATGCAATGTGGTACCTGTACCGGAAGCTGTCCATCAGGCCGGTATACCAGCCTGAATACCAGGAGGATCGTATTATCTGCCAGAAGGAACAAAGATGTGTACCATGACGATGACCTGTGGATGTGTACTACCTGTTATCAGTGCCAGGAACGCTGTCCCAGGGGCATAAAGATCGTGGACGGCATATTAACATTACGCGCAGAATCAGTCCATCTTGGAGTAATGCTTCCTGCTCACAGAAAAGTAGCCGAGCTTGTCATGGATAAGGGTCATGCAGTCCCCATAAATGATGCAAATAAAGCGAACAGAAAAGCCCTTGGGATGGATGAGTTACCGGAAACCGTTCATAAATACCCTGACGCCCTGGAACAGGTTAAAAAATTGATGAAAGCTACTGGTTTTGATAAACTGGTCGAAGAGGCAGGTGAGCAGGAATGAAACCCGTTTCATTGTTTTTGGGATGTATTATACCTAACCGGTATCCTGGGATCGAAAAGGCAACCAAGATCGTGCTGGATGAACTGGATGTGGATTGGGCAGACCTAAAAGGTGCATCGTGCTGTCCTGCACCCGGAGTGTTCAGGTCATTTGATAAAACTACCTGGCTTACCCTGGCTGCCAGGAATATTGTGCTCTCAGAGCAGATGAACAGGGATGTATTGACTATTTGCAATGGGTGTTTTGGCTCATTGACTGATGCCAACCATGAATTGAAAAAAGATCCTGGTCTTGTGAAAATGATCAACAAGAACCTGGCAGAAGTGGATATGAATTATAGCGGCACATCTGATGTCAGACATATCATTGAATTCTTTTACAGGGACATAGGTGTCGAGAAGATCAAAGAGGCAGTAACCCATCCTCTTGATATTAAAGCTGCACTTCATTATGGCTGTCACCTGATCAAGCCTTCCAAGGAACGGGACCTGGGTACTGTAGAGAATCCGGTGTTCTTTGATGAACTGCTTGAGGCTACGGGGGCAAAAAGCGTGGAATATGAGGACAAGATGGCTTGCTGCGGTGCAGGCGGGGGGGTCCGTTCAGCATTATTGGACAAGTCGCTTGAGATGAGCAATGCAAAATTATTGCATATGGCCCAGGCCGGAGTGGACTGTGTTATTAATGCCTGTCCATTCTGCCATTTGCAGTTGGATTTCGGACAGGTCGAGATAAAGGATAAGTTCGGACATGAATACAACATCCCGGTGCTGCACTACTCGCAATTACTGGCCATCGCCATGGGACATTCACCAGAATCAGTGGGCCTGGACCTTAATTTCATTAAGGATCAGGAGTTTATGAATAAACTGAAGTGGCAGAAATGACTGATAATAAGATAGGTGTATACCTGTGCAGGTGCGGCGGTAATATTTCTGATGTGGTTGATGTTGAAGTAGTTCTTGAAGCAGTAAAGGATATGGACGATGTCGAGTCTGTCAATATCCAGGATTACCTTTGCAGCAGTGCAGGCCAGGGTTCTATTGAACAGGATATTAAGGATGGAAAAGTGGACCGTGTTGTTATCGGATCATGTTCTCCAAAACTTCATTTGGAAACATTCAGAGCCATGGCACAAAAGGCTGGCATTAATCCACAGATGTTGGAGATCACAAATCTGCGGGAGCAGGATTCATGGGTCCATCCTGATGACCCTGAACAAGCTACTCTAAAAGCAGCAGGTTTGATCAAAGGTGCTGTTTCCAGAATGGCAGCACTAGAACCCCTGGAACCTATTGAAAAGGACCTCGTGGACAGGGTTGTGGTAGTCGGCGGCGGTATTGCAGGTATTACAGCGGCTCTGGAATTGGCAGATTACCACGAAGTTATACTTGTTGAAAAGGAGCCATTTATCGGAGGACACATGATCGGGCTGTCCAAGACTTTCCCTACTTATGACTGTTCCCAGTGTACGCTGACCCCTAAAATGGTCGCCATACACAATCACCCCAATATCACTATGTATACCCAGACCGAAGTGGAAAGCGTGGAAGGGAGTTTGGGTGACTATACGATCACATTGGCACAAATTCCAAGGTATGTGAATGTGGAAACATGTACCTCATGCGGCAGGTGTGCTGCTAAATGTCCTAAAGATGCTATCAGTCTGCCTTTTGCCCAGGCTATTCCTCAGGCTTACATTATCGACATGGAGAAGTGCATTGAATGCAAACTGTGCCTTAAAGAGTGTCCGGTAGATGCTATTGATCTGGAAGTTGAGATCGAAAAAATTAAAGTTAAAGCAGGTTCCGTGGTGATAGCTACCGGATTTAAGGTATTCGACATCTCGCGGATAGAGGAATACAATACCGACCATCCTGATATCATCACTGCGAAAGAGTTCGAAGAGATGCTCTCTGCCAAGAGCAATACTGGAATGCGACTGCAAAAGTCGGACGGTACTATGCCCAATAAAGTGGCATTCGTGCTGTGCGTGGGCAGCCGGGATTTTGAGAAGTACAACAAGCACTGCAGCCGGGTATGCTGCCTGTATTCTATGAAACAGGCGCATCTTGTGAAGAAGATGAACAAGGACGCTGAAGCGACGATATTCTATATTGATATGCGGGCTGCAGGACGTCGGTTCGAGGAATTCTATTACAGCACCCAGCAGGATGGCGTGCAATTCATTAGGGGCCGGATCGCCCAGATCACGCCGGTTGAGGGCGGCCTGAGAGTGCGGTATGAAGATACACTGCTAAGCACCAAGGAAGAGGACGAGTTCGATATGGTTGTACTGTGCCCGTCCCTGGAGGCGGCTGAAGGTTCCCGGGAACTGGCCAGGCAGTTGAATATTGCTATCGGTGATGATGGGTTCATTGAAGAGAAGCATGTGAAGATCGATCCTGTGAGTTCCTTAAACCAGGCTGTATACATGGCAGGCTGCTCGATAGGTCCGAAAGATATTCATGATTCGGTTACTGACGGCATAAGTGCCGCTCACAAAACCCATCAGTTCCTTGGCAAGGGGAAGATCAGCATCTCTCCTGAGAAACCTGTGATCAATGACAGGTGCAACGAGTGCGGGATATGTGTTGAGGAGTGCCCTTACGATGCGCTGTACGGCACCAGCAGACCGATATTGGAAGCGCTGGCATGCACGGGTTGCGGTATATGTGCTGCAGTATGTCCTGAAAAAGCCATTGATATACAGAACTATACGAGAGCACAGCTTAAATCCCAGATAAAAGGTATGCTTGAAGCAGGTCCTGGCGTGGTAGTATTTATTGACCCGGCAGCTTATGCGGCAGCAGATCTTGCAGGTGTGAACCGCAATCAATATTCTTCAAAGATACGATTCGTGCAGGTACCTTCGATACATATCCTGGATGCAGATATTGTGAATTTTGCCTTTGAGCAGGGTGCAGGCGGGGTGATGCTGGTTGAGGGGACGACTGATGAGAGGTTGGTTGATAGGTCGAAGGCTCTGTACTGGATGCTCAAGAAGGAGACTCGGACGCATAAGAAGCCGATCAGGTATTCCCATGTGGAGACTGCGCAGTATGAGAAGATGGGGAATCTGTTTAATGTGTTTGCTGAGCAGGTGAAGGATTGAAGGTTTAATTTTTCTGCGGAGAGGATATCTGGAAGAACGATTACTTTCAGATTACTCTTTTACATTTCCTTTATTATTGATAGATACGAACTTGAAAGTTATACTTCCATGGAATGATATAATGACTAATAATAACAGATAAAAAGGATAATCGGATGCTGAGTATCTATTAATGACTGCGTGATCCAAGTCAGAAGTATAGTGATTGTAAAACGGCTAGTGTGCATCAAAATATTGTTTAGAATGATATAAATATCATAAACTATTACCGATAACCGATATTTCAAAGGTTAATTGAAAGGGTCAGATTGATAAAATGGCAAAGAAAGATAATAACAATCAAGAAGAACCTCTTGAAAAGCAACTTTGGAAAACAGCGGACATACTCAGAAAGAACATTGACGCTACCGAATACAAACACATAGTCCTTAGCTTGACCCCACTTCCTAAATTAATGAGTGGTGAAGAATGGGTACAATATGACAAGGAGCTATTTGTATGAGTGATACTCTACCTGCTGGAAACGCAATTTATCAAGAAATCCATAATGGCATGTGCATACAAGGTATATCTTACAGTGAAGATGACCTTAATCAATCTGCTCAAATTGTTGCTGATATTTGTTTTGATTCTCTTGGGAAGAAGGATTTTGAAGATTATTTACTTTCTCTGAGTGACACAGGGTTTCGCAAAATTAATGCAGTTTACCCAACTATTAGAGATTGGCAAGTAGGTGAGGGTTTTGCCGAAGCTTATCTAACAGCTCATTTTTCGTGTTTTTTTCCATGGTCAAATAATCGCGACCTTAAAAATCCTAATTCAAGTTTAACAGGTGCTGATCTGGTTGGTTTTCATCAAGGGCAATTTGCCTTTGGTGAGGTCAAAACATCAACTGAACTGAAATATCCACCACAAGTTACATCAAAAAAAGATGATGGGCTCAATACACAGTTAAAAAAGTTGTGCCATAATCATGATATACGATGGGTGCTGATTCAATATTTATTTCATCGGATGAAAGGTAAAACAGAATATCGAGAAGCATGTATATCCTATCTGAAAGACAATAAGAATTTTTATGTTTTTGGTGCTTTGGTGCGTAATGTTGAACCAAATATAAATGATTGGAATTATCTGAAAAAACATCTTGAAGTACATGAGCAAAATAGAGTTTCTCTTGTTGCTCTGTATTTGCCCCAAAATGATGGAATACAAAAACTTCATGCTTGCGTGTTATCGAAGGGGGCTAAGTCATGATTACACATGCAGCCTTACAAAAGATTGACACTCATTGGGCGGTACTGGCCGTTGGCAATGAAAAAATTCGCCAATCCATATTACAATTTTCCAAAGCAAAATTAGTAGAGAATGCCGTCGGCGAACAATTGGCATTGCATTTAGATGATTCTTTTAATGATGAAGATGCCTTAAGACGATTGGGAATGGCGTATGAAATGGTTGCAATTGAAGGAATGCACGATTTTATTAATCATACGGATAATGACGAGTTACAAGATCAGTTTTTAGCAGGCTCACGCAGGGCTTTTGAAATATATAGAGTATTAGAACTTCCAGAAAATGATGAGTTGAAACTTATATTTCATTTATTGCATTTGTCAGCACTGGCTTATTGTGGTGATTGTTGGACTGACTTAAAACATATTTATGATGATTGCTCAGGGAAGATTGACAATCTATCACCAGATCAGATAACAGACTGGGATAAACGCATCTTATTTCGTTTATTCGATTGCTGGGTGAGTTTATTTAGAAAAAATTCATGGCAGGATTTAACCAATATTACTACCGCTATATCTAAACTTAGAGATGAACAGGCTCAATACGAAGATGATTATTTGAAGACATATTCAAATAACGAAAACCAAGCCAAAGCAATGCGTTTGATGTCGCTTTATCACTGGGCGAAGGCAACCGAGCTTTTATCCTTATATACGCTTCAAGGTGAACCTGCGGATATCAAATCTCAGTTAGACAGGCATTTTAAACTGGCTATCAAGATTTCTGCCGATGGTGGCGATGTACAGTTGGAAATATTATTGCGCTGGTTGCATGCTTCAGCAGAGCAAATGGTAAATGGTTCAATTTGGTGGGTTGCCCGTACTATTAATTCAAAAGCCACTCAATTTATTACACATTTGGCAAACCAGGCGAAACCACTTCTGGAATTATTGCCTCCTCAAAAAATAGCCGTTAAAGAATTGGGATTGCTAGACCCTGCTAAAACGGCTGTCGTTATTGATATGCCCACATCAGGTGGAAAAACTTTACTCGCTCAATTCAAAATATTGCAGGCAGTTAATAATTTTGGTGAAACTAAAGGATGGATTGCCTATATTGCGCCTACAAAGGCTTTAGTAACACAAATTACTCGACGCCTGCGTAAGGACTTTTCTCCTATTGGAATAAAAGTAGAAAAATTAAGTGGCGCAATTGAAATAGATGTTTTAGAAGAAGATTTGCTCATTGATGCAGAGAGCTTTGATATTCTGGTGGCAACGCCTGAAAAAATGCAACTGGTTCTGCGAAATCATAAAATAGATCGCCCCTTGTCTCTGCTGGTTATGGATGAAGCTCATAATATTGAAGATGAAAACAGAGGCTTACGCATAGAATTACTACTTGCTACAGTAAAACAGCATTATCAGGCCCAAGCAAATTTCTTATTGCTGATGCCATATGTGGAAAACACCAAAAAACTTTCGCGCTGGTTAGCACATGATCGAGATGCTGGCTTGGCGATCAGCCTAAGCACAAGCCCCTGGCAACC
>DATKUV010000138.1:0-6578 GCA_035530415.1 Candidatus Nanoarchaeia archaeon
GAAACTTGTCATCGTTCGTGATATGTGGCTCACTGGTTTTGATGTACCCCCTCTGCATACGATGTACATTGACAAGCCAATGAAAGGCCATACCCTTATCCAGGCAATTTCTCGGGTGAACAGAGTCTATAAAGACAAACCGGCTGGTCTTGTCGTTGATTATCTGGGAATAGCTTCCGACCTGAAAGAAGCCTTATCATTCTATTCTGACAGTGGCGGGAAAGGTGATCCTGCTGTCCTTCAGGAGCAGGCAGTTCAATTGATGCTGGAGAAACTGGAGATCGTAACCCAGATGTTTCATGGATTTTCCTTTGAGCATTACTTTGGAGCTGATACTTCGACGAAGCTGTCAATAATACTAGCAGCAGAGGAACATATCCTGGGTCTTGAAAATGGTAAGAAAAGGTACCTCGATGAGGTAACTGCGTTATCAAGAGCATTTTCCATAGCCATTCCACACGAGCAGGCACTGGATGTAAAGGACGAGATATCGTTCTATCAGGCAATAAAAGCCAGACTTGTCAAATTTGACGGCACTGGAACTGGTAAAACAGACGAGGAGATTGAAACTGCAATCAGGCAAGTTATCGATAAAGCCCTTGTTACTGAACAAGTAATAGATGTGTTTGATGCAGCAGGAATTAAGAAACCGGACATTTCCATATTGTCTGAAGATTTTCTTTTAGAAGTCCAGAATATGGAACACAAAAATATCGCTCTGGAAGTTCTAAAAAAGTTGCTCAATGATGAAATAAAAGCCCGGATAAAGAAGAACCTCATTCAAAGCAGATCATTAATGGAAATGCTGGAAAATTCCATCAAAAAATATCATAACAAAGTCATAACTGCGGCTGAAGTTATAGAAGAATTGATTCAACTCAGTAAAGAAATAAAGCGGATGGACAAAGAGCCTCAGGATATGGGATTGTCTGAATTTGAATATGCTTTTTACACAGCAATTGCAGATAATGACAGTGCAAGAGAATTGATGCAAAAAGAGAAGCTACGGGAATTGGCTGTTGTATTATTTGAGAAGGTTAAACAGAACGCATCGATAGACTGGACAATTAAAGAAAGCGTCAGGGCCAAATTAAAAGTAATAGTAAAACGGACATTAAGACAATATGGTTATCCGCCGGATATGCAAGCCCTCGCTACAGAAACAGTACTTAAGCAGGCGGAATTGATTGCAGATGAAATAACAAAGATGGGCTGATTAATTAAATTGAGGCAATTGAGAAACATATAATAACGCAGCAAGATATTTTCAAGAGAAGTTAACGAACTATAAATGAAACGGGTATTGTGGTTAATATGATTGATGAAGAGAACGTAAACCAGGCAATTTATGACTATGCATATGAAAAATATGGTGAAGAATCACTGGAACAGTTCCTGCGGTATATTGACGAATTTCCCGAAAAAGACTGGGAACTGCCTGATGAAACCTGGAGTAACAATTTTCTTGCATGGCTTTTTTTTGAAAAAGTGCTTCCACAAACGGGCATGACCATAACAGAGGAATTTGCGGAAAACACACCTGAATTGAGTCCCGAAATGAAGGAGAATGTTCTACAGATGAAAAACATTATCCGCTCAAAATTCGTCGTTATTTCAAAAAAGGGTTCTTTTTTAAAGATCAAGGATAGAAAAAAAGGTGATGTATATAATGTAAAAATACCTACTGAAAAACCCATATATCCAAACACTATTATTAATGGCAGAATTCATCCATTCGGCGACTATTACCGTATTGCAGGTGTCTTTCAAATGTCTACATCTCCACTTATACTGGATCCAGAGGTTCTTTTTGGTGCCTATGAAAATGACGCACTTAAGAAGATTGAAAGCATTCCATTACGTCAAAGTTCTTCTCTAAAGTCAATAATGAATAAATATCCGGCTCATTGGATTGATTGGATGTGTATGCATTATGACTTGGAAGAGGGGCTTAAAAAAGATAAAGTCCGGAGGATTGAGGATAAAATTGTAAATGACCTGCCTCAGGTTGTCTTAAAATTACCGGATAAATCTAAGGAAGCTCTAGCCTTTTGTATTGAGCAGGGCGGCGTAGTGAAATATGGTAAGCTTAAAAACTACGATGATGATATGGATTTCTTCTGGAAGAAGGGAAATCCCGTATCCACAATTGGCATGCTCAGGCAGAAAGGACTGATGGTTGTTGGAAAAATGGTCTTCGGTGATAGAAAATTCAAAGTCGCGTTCATACCTGTTGAAATCCGTGAGGAGCTAAAATCAATGTTGTACTCCAAAAACGTTCACCATTAGCAAGCGTTTACATGATGGTTCCGCTCTTGCAATAAGGGGGTATATACGAAACTGGATTTTGGTAGAATTGTTAGTTATTTTGAATTACATTATGCCATAAAATCTTCAAATAATCCCATAAATTCCTGGGGTTGATTTAGAAAAGCAAGATCTTTGATAGAGCGTATAAGCCCGTACATCTCTTTTGATTTGATCAATCCAACCTGATTGAAATTCCGTGGTATTATCTCCCGCACTTCAGGTACATCACGATAAGTGGGATTTTGTATCATCCCTTCATCTGTTAAATAATAGGCGGCCCCATGCATCTCAATATATGGCTCATAAACCGATGAAAAATCTCTGGACACCCAATTGGCCATTTTCAGTTCCTTGTTAATGGCATTTATCGTCACATGTCCGTAATCTGGTGGGATGATTATCTTATCTCCGGCTGAAGCTTTTATCAATACAACATCTGATACACCAACAGCGTCCCGTTTCTGCAGCAGGTAATGTGCCTCGCCGCTCAAGATCTCATACACTTCCGGGTATGAAATATCAGTCCCCGGTACAATAGGATGATAATGACCCTCGGTCTTGACATATTCTCTGCCAAGCATGCCAGGAGGAATAATAGTAATATCATACCGAAGACTATTTTCTTGTATTATCTCACGGTCTTTAATACTGAGCGCCAGGTCCCGGTACATGTAATAAAGTCCCCTGTCCCCATCCCTCAGGATGTCCGAGTCAAGCAGAACGGCAGACATATCTGATAACATCCTGATGCCAGGTTCCTGAGTCTTGCCTCCGAAGGTAAGTGTTCTGTCCATATATAATTCCAGATACATTTTTTGTACGGAATGATATTAATAATGTTCTGATGTAATCCGACAATAAAAACACTCAACTTATGGAATGGTCCGAATATTCTTCATGATTCTCCCAATTTCGTCAGGATAAAAAGACAATACCGTGCCAATAGTTATCAACATAGTAGCCACCCAGAAAACTGGCAAGTGAAACTCACCGGTGCGCATAATCACAAAATCAAACACAAAGATCACGAATCCCAGATGCAGCATAGTAGACCCGATCTGAATATAATATCCTTCCCTTTCAAAGGTCAAACCGCCCCATTTTATAATTGTCAGAACCATGACCGCAGTCTGGATGAGGATGGAGATCCCCAGCAAAAAAAAGAGACTGGCCTCAATATTGATGATGAGCGCAAGTGTGATTGTCAAAACCAGGATTCCTGCTCCTGACGTAAGAAGCGCCTGCCTGGGCACGATCCTTTTTGGTATACACAATCCCAGTACGACCAGCAATAATACCACGAATGGATAAATGTACAGGTTCATGCTGTCGATATACTGCCCGTATAGAGGTGTTTCAAGCCAATTAGGTGTGGATTCAGTCGTAACCGTGTAATATCCTATACCAAACAGGCACACTAATCCTATTGCTGTAAGCACTACTGAGGTGACCACCATCATATAGAAATTATATGTTTTTGGTTTCATTGTCAGGTTCATCTTCTGATCATCCTATTGTTATTGTGTTACCGCATGTATCCCCGGCGCAATATAAGTGAGTAGATATGTAAAGACCAGGGCCAGGAAGCACAATATTCCGAGTATTGCCGTCGCACGCCACATGTTTCGCTTCTTCAGGTAAATCCTGGTGTGCAGATAAGCAGAATACAGCACCCACATCATGATGCTGCCATTGACCTTCGGGTCCCACCACCACGATTTGCCTTCCCAGGCCACTACAGCCCAGGGATAACCGATGAGCATCCCCACAGTCAACAGCAGATACCCTACCTTGGCATGGCTGTAAGATATCCTGTCAAATATCTTCTCGCGCCGGAATAGCATGAATACGCATCCAACAAAGGTAATCACAAGAGATGCATAAGCAATAAAAAGCATGGGTGGATGGGTCCACATGTATTCTGAATTATAAAAATATGTTAAACGGAAGTACATCTGAATGAGAAATTGATACAGCACATTAGGGTCTCCCATATTGCTTGCCTGGTACCAGTTCGTAATCTCCGAATGCACACCTGGAAGTGGTTCCCTGAATGGATTCGATGTGAAATAAGTAATAACAACAAAGGCGGCAAGCATAATATTAAGGCTTGATGAGAATATTGCGGTAATCCTTGTTTTGAGAAAATCGTACCTTAGATTTGAAATTGTTATAAATATTGAGATACACAATGTCCAGAAGTAGAGTTTTTCGGTCTCGATCCAGAGGGGGACGACAAATCTCATAGTAGTTATCCTTGCACCTGTGGTCTGGGCTAAATAGTTGGATAGTTCGGCAGTGTAGACAAGTTCAATTGTTTGATAGATACGAAGATGGAACCAGGCAATAATAATAAATCCCAATAACAGTAGCAGTGTATCAACATTCCTGAGCTTTTCTGCAAATCTGTACGCTCGTGTATCATTGGATAATATATGATAAATGGAAATTATTCCAAGGAACAATGAAATTAGGAAAATTACAGTAATTATGGGCTGACCTATGGTGGTCACAGCTTCACGTGCTGTGATGTATTCCTGGTATGACATACTAAGGTTAGTTAATCTAAGATGATAAAAATTTGATGCTATCGCCTTCTGGCAGGATTTATTCAGACAATGTTAGTGCACCATGGGGACACATTATCACACAGGTCCCACACTGGACGCATTTGCTAACATCCATCTCGATACTCCAGTCATCCTTGAAGGATATCACACCAGTAGGACATACCGAAATACATGCGCCGCAATTGATACACTCATCATCGTCCTTGATAACAGGCATCTCAAGTCGTATGATCCTGGCACCGCGTTTTTCAAAAGCTTTTGTGACCTCATCATACCTGTCCTGAGGCACATCTATTACCACTTCGCCGCCTTTTGGTTTAACATCTGCCCTATCAATATTCAACAGTGCCCCTGTCTCAAGTATCACTTCCGCTATTAATGGCTTAGCTGTGATTTCCGGAGTAGCGTATAATGTGAGCTTCATATCTCTTACCTCCTTGTCATCAGTTTACTGATATCATCGCTAGTGATAATACCAACCACCATATTTTTGTTATTAATAACAGGAAGGGCACTGATATTATGCTGCTCAAGCTTACGTGCTGACGTTTCTATAAGTTCAGTGAGATCAGCAGTGATCACAGTCCTTGTCATGATATCATCCAATTTATCCCGTTTATTCTGCGCTACTGCCTTTGCCACGTCCCATGCTGTGATTATGCCTACCAATTTATCTTTATCTGACACCACGGGCAAGTGGTTGAAATTACCTTCCATTATGACCTTGGCCGCATCTTCTACTGTGAGTCCCTGTCTGATGGTGGTGACCCTTGAAGCCATTACATCGGCTACTGTAGGCTGTTCCTTGATCTGTTTCATGGGTTTGAACACACCTTTGTTAGGCAGCCTTTCAACAGGCAGAGTTGGATAGAATAACCCCTTCTGGATAGATTCCTTTAATTCCAGGGCAATACCCCTGGCCTCATGGAAGCTTGACATGGGTGAAGTGGTCACCTCTTCACCGTTAATGTCGATCATCCCGGACTTCAGTTCTTCGTATGTCACCTGTCGCAATACTGGACGACTTCTCCTTGCCACGCCGTAATCCAGTACATTCGTAGTAATGTCTGCGTCTGTGATTGCTGTGGCTTTTGCAATATCAGCATTCAATATGGGTATGGGTATGCCAATGCCCAAATACAATGAATTTCCGTATTTTTCGAATGTTGCGCCCCTGACATATTTCTTATTCATCTTCTTCAGATCACCCTGCACCATCAGGGTCCCGAAGTTGTTAGTGGGGTCATGCTGTGTCCCCTCGCCTGTGATATACCCCTGAGCACCGCACAGGAATATCCTGGTGCCCATACCAATTGTCTGGTAGGTTGGATCATTGAACATGGGTGATAGTACACCGGCTCCTGAATAAGTAGCATTTCCATTGTTGGACAGCAGGGTTCCCATATATGTATAAAGTGTCCTGTCAGAACAATTGGTAGCAACATTATATTTTTGATAAGCATTCCTGGGATTCAACATTATTGCCTGGTTAATGTCATCGATAGTAACAGTGGTATCAAGCACTTTTCTGGGATAACAGTCGGTCCCGTGCGCTGTAGCATGAATTTCCACAGACTTGCCGGAAACCAGATCCTCAATGACATGGGCTCCACCGTATTCCATACCCCTGGTCTCGCTCATCTGGGTGGCTCCTATGTAAGCATCCACTGCTGCCAGGCCGGTATATGCTTCAACATC
>DATKUV010000139.1:0-5842 GCA_035530415.1 Candidatus Nanoarchaeia archaeon
TCTGTTTATCCCTGGTTCCGCTAAATACCCCCAGAGGTATCTGGCCACCAGCAGCTGTTGTGTGTCCCCCACCATACTCCTCTCCAAATGCTTCACGCATGACCTCCCCAATATTTACTCTGACATCCTTACTTCTGCCAGACATATGAATTGTTTCTTCTGAGAGTCCGAATATGATGGTTGTGGTAATACCTTCAAGGTTCAATAAATAATCTGCTGCCTGAGGTAGTGCATCCCTATCCCGGACAATGCCCACATTAGAGATGAGATAGCTGCCAATAACCTGCCGGTTCTTGATCGCATACCCTATCACATCAAGGGTCTCTGTGGACATAGAGGGTGTCTCGATCTGGCTCAGGATATTATGGTTTACCATAGGATACAAGAATGCTGCAGCAGCCATATCTTCCTGTGTAGTATTTTTCTTGAACTCATCAGTATCAACCCTGATACCGTATAATAATGCAGTGGCCAGTTCACTACTTATCTCAAGATTCAATTCTTTCAAATAGATCGTCATTATGGTGGCACTGGCCCCGATATTTGGTTGAATGTCAATATAATCGGCTTTTATTTCTGAGACATTTACCGGATGGTGGTCGATCACAATATCTACTTTTGTGCCTGGCTGCAGTAGATTATTAACTCCAGGTATTGCACATTCAAAAAGAGCAATCTTTGAAAACCTTGAAAGATCATAATTTTCCATTCGTTCCATATCAATATCAAGAAGATTGACAAATGCTTTATTTTCCTGGTGTCCGATCCTTCCGTGATATAGTATCACTGATTTAACACCAACACTTTTAGCGATCTCTTTTAATGCCATAGCACCTGAGATTGCATCCGGGTCAGGATTATTGTGTAATACAATGGCAAATTCTTTATCCCCCAATTCCCTGATAACTTTTTGGAGCTTTTTTGTCTTTTTTCGTGTAGCAGCCCTTTCCACAGACTGGACCATGAAATGGGCTGTTGCCTTATTAAGCAATATTGCAGAGTCGATCCCAGCTGCTTCGAGACGTTCTTTATTTGCCTGATCAATTGCTCTTGCTACGGTATATACGTCAGGTTTGAGTTTCTTAAGATTAATCAACGCCTGGAAGTTCGCTTCACCATCAGAACTTAATATAAATGCCACTTCAAGATTGGGGAGATCAAGCATTTGTATGGTCTCTGGTAGACTGATATCGCCGATTTCTACATCAAAACCCTGCTCCTTCAATGTTTCTGCTTTGCTGGCATCTTTTTCAACAAAAAGAAGGCCAACATTACGCCCTTCTAATTCTTTGGCAACTGAATTTCCCACACCCCCACTACCAAGGATCGCATAAACGGGTTTGGTTTTTGTATCCAATTTGGTCTTTGGGATAATATCTTCATCCAATGCTATTTCACTTATTTCTTTGGGTATGAAAAGGCCTCCAATAATCTTAGTTAGTTAGTTAGTTTATATGTTATGTAAACTATAATAACTAAAGAGTTTAATTAATATTACTGAGGTATATAATCTTATATTAATTTAAGGTGGCAGTCATGAAAAAATTATTTATTTATGGTATAATTCTAATGATTTCAGTAATTGGTTTTTCTGGATGTGCAGAGCAGTATGATGTATCAACCCTCCCTCCTTCAGGGACTTCAACTCCAAAACCGACAGAAGCTCCTACAGTTACAGTTACATTTGATCCAGTCCAAATGCTAAGTGCTCCATCCTGGACAAATAAAGTTGGATCTAAAGCATTTGAAGTGACTATATCAGACAATGGAGACACTTACGGGGCAATATCCATTCATAAAGGGATCGTAAAAACCCCAACAAAGAACATATTAACTAAATATTACTGGCAGAACGCAAAATTAATTTCACTATCGGGATCAGGGGAATATATCGCTGTTGGTGATAATGATTTAGTAAAATTATATGATAATAATGGAGATAGCATTCGGTCGTATATTGCAGGCGGATTGGTACACCAGATAGCAGTAATGGATGATGGTAATATAATTCAGTCTAGCGAGAAGAACCCCCATATGTCAATAATAGATCAGAGAGGTACTGTGTTATGGGACTGGAATCTGGGAATATCCACTGCAAAAACCCTGGTTTTTGATTATTCAGATAATGTCGAAAATATTCTATTAGGAACTTATGAGGGTCGGATACATTATGTTAGTAACGACCTAAGAAACCTCTGGTCAATGGACTTAGAATCTGGTATTGTCGATGTTAAAATCTCAAAAGACGGTGAAAAGCTGTATGCGCTTACTGCTGACAATAAGCTTTATTCCTATGACAAAAATGGCAATAAAAACTGGGTAAAAGAATTAGCTGTAGATACTATTGAAATTGAGATCCCGGAAAGTGGGGATTATATTCTCACAAAACCAATTAACACTGCTAGAAGCACATCGTTTGTATATAAGGTTCAATTATTTGATCAAAACGGTAATACATTATGGCAGAAACCATTAAGCGATGTGGGAGTCATGGGAATTTCAGAAGACTCAAAGTACATAATTATCAGTGAAGATAAGGACTTAAGAATGTATGATCGTGAAGGTAATGAATTAGCGAGTTATCACCTCGATACTGCATATGGATTATTCTTCACATCTCTTGATATGACCCGGGATGCAAGTAAATTGGTATTGGGAACAACAAGATCTATAATGGTATTCGGCTAAATACCGGATACGTCTTATTTTTATAAATCTGAGATCAACACAGCTCTGGCTGGTGCTCCATCACAGCCTGCTATTTTAAGAGGAAGGCATACAAGGAAATAATCTCCTTCATTTACATTTGACAGGTCAAGTCCCTCAATAATAATTATTTCTGCTCTTAATAGTATGCGGTGAACTTCATTTTCCACTTCGTCCGCAGCTATTGATAATGCTTCTGTACCAATGGTCCTGACATTATTTTCAATAAGAAACAGGGCCCCTTCAATGCTAAGATGTGCTTTTTGTCCTTTTAATAATATGATCTCCACATTTTCCAGACTACCATGGGCATAGGCTTCGAACGGCCTTTTAACCCCGGAAATATCAATTACTCTGGCCGGACCTACCAGCCCTTGTAAAGGTAGTTCATCTACTCCAGTTTTATTTAAGAAAAAATGCAGAGGCGAATCCACATGGGTACCCGTATGACTTCCCATGGTAATTTTAGATACATTGTAAGAATCCCCATCTTCGATCCTGAAGATTCTTTTTATTTTAGGGGCAACATCTCCATTATAAATCTCCATTTCAGGATGGATTGTCATTGAAATATCAATGACTTTCATACTAACATCTCAAATCCTACGGTTGGCTGCTGAAGTCCAAAATTGGAAATGACATCAGGATGCATTTCACCCAGTACGCCGATTTTTTTACCATCATAAAGTATAGCTGCCCGCCTGCCCTCTAAAAATGCAGGATCATTTGTCCTTTCAATTGAATATTCCATCCCTCTCTCACGCATAACTGCATCAACAATTGCCCGTATCTCTGTGTAATTGGCGGCAGGATGGATGCTCACTCCTGCTAAATGCTGCAAAGTAGAGCCTTCAACTATCACATCTCCCACTTCAAAAATACGCTGGGGAAGTTCGCGGTGCTGGTTTAAGGAAATAATTTCCATCAGGTTGGGAATAATGGTGGTTCTTACCATTGTCTGGTCTTCGGTTATAGGGTGTTTTATTGGAGTAGCTTTTCCATCAGGGATTCGAAGCATTTTTTCATAATGCAGCTTTTCACTCACTAAAGTGAAAGGCATAACCTGGTAAAATCCAAGCCCTACCATTATCTGGATGATCTCACCATTTTTTGCTGATATTGGGTGCTGCTGCCCCACAGTAACTGTTTTTGGGATTTTGGGTGTTATATTATCATACCCGTATCCAATAGCAATATCTTCCAGCAGGTCCCAGATATGAAGGATGTCTGCTCGATATGCAGGTGATTGGACTTTGATGTGATTTTGTTCTATCGAAGCCCCAAACCTCATTCGTTCAAGCTGTTGTACGATTTGTTGCGGTGATAACTTAATACCAATAAGAGATTCCACATCTTCCACATCCAGCTGCCACGTATCAGGTGTCAGATCAGGTGTAACCTGTGTACCTTCGATACTGTTATTAATTGTTACCTGCTCGATAGAACCGCCCCGTTCTGCCAGTGAGGTCACTACAATATTTAATGCAGCATAGACACTCTTGTTTAGGCCGGTCACGTCAATAAAAAGATCCCGTGTTTCATGGTTGACCTTTGTAAGTTCTCCGTTTATTATAGGTGGGAATGAGAGGACCTGGTCGTTTGCATCAAGGATCAGGGGGTATTTATCTAATCCTTCCATAAGGTGAGCGTATTTGGTGCCTTTGGGATGATTCTCCAGTATCTCTTGCATGCTCATAGGTACCTCAAAATCGAGAGGTATAAAACTAAACCCCGGATCTGCAGCTACATACTTAAAAGGTGGTTTTACTTTACTGATGTCATGAACACCAATAGATACTTTTTTCCTGTCCCGCCCCAGCCCCCAATGAAGGTCTTCTTGCAGACCCATTAAACTCTCTATACTATAATCATCAAATTCAAGCCCTCTGACTACGGCACAACCTAGAATCGGTCGTATTTTTTTAATATCTTCGTCCAGTGTGATTGTAATATCTGACTTTTTCACTTTATACTGAGGAAGGCCAGTTTCAACATCAAGAAAACCTCTCATTGCTCTTCCAACCCCTTCCGGACTATAGAGATCAGGCCTGTCAGGGAAGAATTCAATGTCAATATGGTCTTCTTCGATCCGTTCGATATCAGCTCCTATCATAGGCACACGTTTAATAAATGTTTCTCGATCGATACCTGTAAGAGATTCGATATCTTTATAGTGTAAAGTGATTATGGGCATGAAGTGACTCCTGTCTAGGTAGGTTATGAAATATAAGACTTATAATAAAGGTTTTTTCATGGATATGGAATCAAAATGCAACACTTATATATAACAAATGCTAAATTAAATCCCGAGAATATATATTCTAATATATAAATCTTCGTAATGTTTTTTTTATAGAAGTATTTACTATTTAATAATACTATTTATGGTAAGAGGAATGAAAATACAATGGTACATGAAATTATCCAAGCACAGTGTCCAGATTGTTCACCTGATGAACCTGTGCCTCATTCAATACTAAAAGAAAAACCTGATCTGTTGATAAAATGCACTCAGTGTGGTGCAATACATCCACATCATATTGAAAAAAAGAGGAAAAAAGAGGTAAGGGTAGTAGTTAGCTCAGGTGAATACTCTTTTACAAGGAAATTAACACTTGATTCTGACGAAACATTAACAGTAGGTGATGAATTTGTTGTGGAAGACGAAGCCACTGGAGAAGCCAGTTTTGTTATAGTAACGTCAATTGAAACCGACTTCAAAAGGGTTAATGTAGCTAAAGCAAATGCCATCCAGACTATTTGGGCCCGTTCAACTGATAAGGTGATTGCCAAGATATCTATTACCAAGGGTTGGCAGACTGAATCAATTGAAATGGAAGTTCCGGGTGATCGTGAATTCACTGTGGGGGAAATCTTGAAAGAAGGGGACGAAAGGTTTTTGATCAAAAAGATTAAGACGAGAGAAGGGGGATTTCTTAAGGAAGAAGGAAATTCTGCCCAGGCAAAACACATTAAACGCATTTTTGCTGATTCTATGGAACGAGTAGAATTTCTGAGCCAGCCGAAAAAAACGTATCGAAAGATCTCTCACGGGCAAGGTGGTTCAATCATAAGACCTCGGGGGACTGCATCCTGGATTTTGAAGACGAAAGGAGGAGACTGATAAAAAGTCTCA
>DATKUV010000140.1:0-8712 GCA_035530415.1 Candidatus Nanoarchaeia archaeon
CACCTGGCGGCCGCCTATTTCTTCCAGCGTTTCCATCCCGTCCCCGAAATAACGAAGCTTGTTTCCGGTGTCAAACTGCTTCTCTGCATCAGGCAGACCATTATACATATGGGCCGTCGGTGCAGGCAGTACGCAATCACCCAGCCTGCTCATCAATTGTCCTTCCATACTTTTGTAACCGAAGGTGCATAGCTGGATATATACTCCGGGCCTGCCGTCAGGGGTCTTATCAGGTCCCACGACTTTTTCGATGCCGCCTTCAGCCGGACAATGTATGACTGAAGTCCCGAATCCTGTTGCTTCGGTAGCTGCTACCATGGCCCATCTTTTAGTGGCTCCAGTGATCAGTACTCTTGCGATCTTTATCGGAAACGCTTCTGCGAATGTATCTTCTATCTCTACTCCATTTATTTCCATAAAATATCCCTCTAGGTAACTGATTTTACTGATGCATACATATACTCTTCGAAATTGTTCGGTTTTGTTAAATATGACAGAAAATGAGTTGGCAGTTGAAGTGGTACGAAGCACCCGCCGTAAGAAGACAATACAGGCTAAAATGGTAGGAGAGAAACTTGTAGTTTATCTTCCAATTGGATTAAGTAAAAAAGTAGAATCCGAATGGATTGAAAAAATGCGGGATAAGGTTACTAAAAAACGTCTCAGAAAAGAGCTCAATAATGAAGATTATCTAACGTCGAGGTTCAAAGCGTTCAATAAACGGTATTTCAACAACCAGCTCAAGGTACATTCAATAAAATATGTCACAAACCAGAATACCCGCAGCGGCAGCTGTACTCCTGTAAGAGGTACGATCCGTTTGTCACATAAACTGGCTGATATGCCAAAATGGGTGCTGGATTATGTGATCATGCACGAGATGGCCCATCTGGTGCATCCGGATCATTCCAAAAAATTCTGGCAAAAAGTCAATGAATACAGATATACAGAAAGAGCAAGGGGTTTTTTGATATGCAGGGGCATGGAAGAAACAGATGGTGATGCATATAATAACATTGAATAATATTAAAGACAAACAAGAGGATACATATGAACAACCATCCCACACACCTGCTACGCCAGACTTCATCAACCAAGTTGAAAGATAAGACCATTGTACTGGCGGTAACTGGCAGCATCGCAGCTGTCAGGACAGTGGAGCTGGCCAGGGAACTGATACGCCATGGGGCCAGGGTAAGAGCTGTCATGAGTGAGGCTGGGGCAGGTATTATACATCCGGATGCACTTCATTATGCCACGGGTGAGCCTGTGATCACACGAATTACCGGAGCAGTGGAGCATGTGGAATATTGCGGTGAGCAGGGGACAGCAGACCTGCTGTTAATAGCTCCATGTACTGCCAATACCATCAGCAAGATGGCATTGGGAATTGATGATACGCCTCCTACTACATTTGCCACCACAGCGTTGGGAAGTGATATTCCTATTCTGGTTGTCCCTGCAATGCACGGCATTATGTATAAACACCCGGCAGTTGTAGATAATATTGAGAAATTGAAGGGAATGGGAGTACATTTTATAGGTCCCATAATCGAAGAAAAGATTGCCAAGATCACAACCAATGAAGAAATTGTACTGTATACCCAGCGGATTCTGGGGGATAACAGCCTGAAAGATAAACGGGTGATCATAACAGGTGGTGCAACCATGGAATCCATTGATCCCATCCGGGTGCTGACAAACAGGGCGTCGGGGCGCACCGGGGTGGCACTGGCACAGGAAGCTTTTCGAAGGGGTGCTGATGTGGTGCTGGTACATCCAGGAATATTGGGTCTTTTTGGTATTACGGAAGTTGCGGCTGAATCTGCACATGAGATGATAAGCAGGGTGCTTGATGAAATCGACAGGCGGTGTGATCTTCTGGTGAGTTCTGCTGCAATATCAGACTATACATTAGAGGCATTAGGGTCAAAGATCAAGTCAGGGCAGGAACTATCCCTCAACCTTCGCCCCACTGCCAAGCTATTGCAAAAGGTCAGGGAAACATATCCTGCGCTGGATATTATCGGATATAAAGCAGAAACCCATGTAAGTGAATCTGAATTATTAGCCAGCGGCAGGGAGCTATTGAGAAAGTACAATCTTTCGATGGTTGTGGCCAATGACGTGGGTGAGCAGGGAATGGGTACTGAGATCAATTCTGTTTATCTCCTGGATTTTAGTGGAGATAATGTAGGTCCCGTGGCAGGTACCAAACAATTCATTGCCAGTGCCATTATTGACAGGTATGTTGGAGCAGCATCGAAATGAAGGATGCATTTGCACCTGCCCATATCACCGGATTTTTTGCTGTAAGGCCTGATCCTGACCCCATGAAGGCAGGTTCTGTGGGATGTGGTTTCTGCCTTGAGAAAGGAGTTACGTCCAGAATAAAAGAAGATACTGATGAACTCGTTATCAAGTTCAATAATGAACCGATTAAATTTCCTACAGTAGAGTGGGTAATTGAAAAACTCCTGGGTCCTGATCCTCAAATAACAGTTGATCTGAAGTGTGATGTCCCCTTAGGTTTTGGTTTCGGGGTAAGTGGTGCAGCTGCCCTTTCATCGGCTTTTGCAATACGATCGGCATTTGATCTTAAAATGGATATAACCCGATTGGCTGCTGTGGCCCATGTTGCAGAAGTGGTGAACAGGACTGGTATGGGAGACGTGGCAGGGCAATGTGCCGGAGGTATGGCTATCAGGACAGAACCCGGTGCACCCGGACTAGGGACTGTTGAACATATTTCAGTGAAATCAATGAATATATCCTGGGTGTGTTTAGGCGAGATCTCAACTGCATCGGTCCTTGATAATGAAAGCACTATGCTGGCCGTCAACAAGGTTGGTGAGCGGGCATTGAAATTACTAATAAAAGACCCTGGTGTTGAGAATTTCATGTCGCTCTCAAAGGAATTTGCAGTTGAGACCGGGCTTATCAGTCTGCGTGCCCTGGAGGCCGTAGAGGCTGTGGAAGCTAATGGCGGTATTGCAAGTATGGCTATGCTGGGAGATACAGTATTTGCACTGGGTGGTGCGGATGTATTATCGGGTTTTGGGAAGGTGGATAGCTGCAGAATTAGTATCAAAGGGGCAAGTCGTTTTTAGGAACGTGATTATCCGACTCTTTCCCAGCGATAGATTAATAATTGACATGGACATTATAAAGGAGTCAATAACAAATAATAAAACAGGAAGGAAGATATGGCAACATCAAGAAAAAGGGCAAAAATGAAGCGTTATTTCAAAGAACTAATTCACACTTTCCGATTTACTTTTGAAGACATCAGCGGAGCTAGTGGTATTGAAGTTGAAAGATTAAAAGCCATCAACAAAAGCGAAGAACCTACTCGTGAAGAGGGGTTGATTATGCAAAAAATAGCTTTGATGATGTCAAGAAAACGTGGCGAGGATACTGGAGAAGAGTCAGATTAATGAGCATCAGGCTCATATTTTTTTTCATGTTAATATGAAATAAATCAATTGGATAAAACCTATTGTAAACCCTAGTATTCCGCCAATTATAGTAATATGTTTTAATTCATTAGCTGAGACTCTGAGCACAATGTTTTCCAGTTGATCAATATCATAGGCTTCTATATTTTTTATTATGATCTCTTTAAAATTCACATTTCTTTCGATCTCTTGGATAAATTCGCTGATGAGCTGGTCTTTATTGGTATTTATTGACCTCTTTACCCTATTACGCAGATATACATTTATGCCAGTATTGATCCTGGACAGAATATCGGTTTTTACATTGTTATCAGGACTGAATGAATTATCCACCATTTCATCTATAATTGGAGTTAGGTCCAATTCTTTAAGAATCTTGGACAAATCTTTTATTGATATAAGTTCGTCTTCGATTGTTGCTGCGATACCTTCGGAAATATCATTCCTGCGTTTTGGCAGCAATCCCTGCAGTATAAAAGGTCCGAACTTAACAGGCTTTCGTGGCCTGAACAGCATTTTTACAGCAATATAATTGGTGCCATAACCGATAACAGCACCAATAATTGGAAAAAAATATGGAGTATAATCCATGTTTAGAATTTAATTGCAGACTATTTTAATGTTATCTTGAATAGCAAAGAAAATCAAACATTATTTATCTGATTTCAATGTCCATCTATCCATATCCCTGATATTATACTTTTCCAGTACCTTCTTTAAAGCATGGTCCAGATCGATGTTATAATAATTTGAGATACAAATAAGGGCAAATAGGATATCTCCCAGTTCCATTTCAATATCAATCTCGCTGTCCTCAGGTTTTTTTGGTTTATACCCTTCCAGGGAATTGATCTCTTCTGCCAGTTCACCCACTTCTTCAACTAAGGCAGCAAACATTGAGAGAGGCGGCCAGTATCCTTCTTCGAACTGGTTGATCCAATTGTCCACCAGTTCCTGTGCTTCATTGATGGATAATTTTGACATGATTTCACAATAGAATCAGCATGGTATAAGTGGATTTGCTTCAAAAATCCGGGGTATCAGGATAATTATCGTGTTTTTCCCATTCCTTCGGTTTGATTGCTTCCATATTTATTTCGGGTCTGGAATCTACATATTAATTTATAAAGGGGCATAGCACTAGTGAAGCATTCAAAAATGAAAATGAGAGAATTAAATGGTAAAAATAAAAGGACACGAAATTGGTTCAATAATTGTTAAAAGCGCTAGTAATCGAAGAGCAATGCAATTTAAAAATAATATTATTACGGTTTTAAGAAGGATGGGTGTTAACGAAAATGACATTGATATCCCTCTTGAAAGTGTAGCGATGAAAAAAGCCAGAGCTTCTGCAACCTGGTACCTATCAGGTTATCGAATGCATTACAGTCATAACCTGCAAAATAAATATGTAGAAAATCTTCATGTTCTATTCAAGGTAATTGAGATGGAAGCAAATCTGGTAATTTCTGAGACTAAAACACTCGACGATTTTATTTTAGAGTTCAGAGAGGAGTCAAATGTTGATAATAAGCGCAAAGAGGCGCGAGAGTTTTTTGGCTGTCACCATGATGAGACCGATTTTGAGATCATTCATACAAAATACAAGGCGATGGCAAAAGAATTGCATCCGGATATGCCAACTGGAGATACTGAGAAATTCAAGAAGCTAAATATTGCACATAAGATACTGAAGAGAGAATTGAGCTAGATCACTTCAGACCTTCATACATGAGCATGACGAAATTGCAAAGTGGTAGAAGACCTGTAAAAATATCATCAGTGTTATTGCATTTGCAAATACGATTATTGGATTACGAATATGTATTCCATATAACATCCTGAGGGATACATCAATACTGAACTGCACTAACATCCATAAACTCAAGTCCCTTACAATCTTCGTCCTGAACATTTTGATTACCTGTGGCACAAATCCAAACATTGTAAGCAATGCATCTGATGAACCGATCAAAAATCAAAAGTTTTCTATCATATGCTTGTTATTCATTTATTCTAATACATGAACTTTAACTTTGCTTTTCAGGGAATCTATCCAATCCAAGTTTTTTAGTCCAAAATCTTTACATTTTTTTGGCACTTCTGTGATTAAACCCCCATCTTGCAGCCACAACATTCCCATCCCCGAATAGAGTTCGGGGGCATCCTTTACGTTTATTTCAAGCGTTTTTGCAGATCACGTTTTGCGGATAAATGAAGTTGCTGAATGCAAAGCATTCCGAAGAGTCGTCGAAGGGACGTCATAGTTATACTTTCTTTATTTAATGTTAAATGAATTAATAGTATTATTAAAAGTCTCTTCATATATGCGATAGAACTCATCTTGAGAGGAATCTGTGAAAATATAAGCTGTTCCATTGGCGAAAAAGACTACCATTCTCAGTTTCCAAGTAGGTGTTTCAGAGTCTCCACAGAGTATATCATACCCATCAATATTATTTATCGAGATTGTAGTCTCATTTAAGATTGGTAATGGAGGGGACTGACCCCCCAAAATCCTCCTGCAATAAACTGGAAGGATTTTAGTATATGGGGTGAATCAATTTTATGTGGGAATTTTCAATTAATCTTAAATCCGACTCTTTAGGGTATATGTCTAATACAATTATCGCTCAAAACATATAAATGGAATAAAAAAACAGTTACTAACGACATTGGGCCGATTAATAGATGTTGAAATTAGCATATTTTAACCAAAGATTACATAAATCAAAAACCTAATTAAAATATGTAGGCATATGATAAAAAATTATGTTAATCGATACCTATTTATATTTGGAGTTCCAAATTTTATTAATGTAAATTGATGGTTAAAGGGTTATAGAAATCAATTTAATAACCATTGGAATTTAAGGAGAGGTGTTCATATGGCAGAAAAAATAGGATTTTCAGTAATTTATCATCATCCAGATGATGCAAAAAAATTCGATGAAAGATATCAAAAGCATTTAAGAGTTTTCGAAGAACAAATGGGAAATATTGTTGAAAGCGTAGAAGTACTGAAAGTGGATGATAAAGTATTTTACCAACAAGCTATTGTGAAGTTCGACATAGGCACTGACTATAACAAAGTAATGGAATCTTCTGAGATGAAAGTTGTAGTCGATGATGTATTGGATTTTGTTCCAGAAGGCAAGTTCCAATTTATTCCTATAACGAAAACCTTGTATGAGTAATAGATCATATATCAATTCTTTATGTTTCCTAATGAACTATTGGCGCAGATTAAAAAATATATAATGTGTGTTTTCAAAACTAAAATTCAGTATTTACTTCAATCTAAGTATTCTGCGGGTCACAATCATCCTATGAAGCACAGTAAGATGGGAAATCAAAGCAACAATAAGAACGACCCAATTCAATATTCCCAAAAAAGCCCCTACTATAATCAATAACATCCGCTCTGCCCGCTCAGCCAGTCCAATGTTCAATTTACCAGTGCCTGCAGCCTCAGCTCTTGCCCGCGTATAACTGACAAGCAATGAACCTACAAGTGCAACAGCTCCGATTATCCATTCGTTTTCTATGTAACCTGGTATTGCCAGGCCGCCGCCCCACATAATTCCAATAAAAACAGCAGAATCAGCATATCTGTCAGATACAGAATCAAGCACACCTCCGAAATCAGTTACACGGTTGTTCTCCCTGGCTACTGCACCATCCAGAACATCAAAAAAACCACCGATCAACAACAGTATACCGGCAATGATCTGCAACCTCATAGCAAAAAATAATCCGGACCCAATGCAAAATACCAATGACAGGACAGTTACAGTATTGGGATTTACCTTGTTGAACAGACTTGCGATGGGTTTAACCCAGTTTGTAAGTGTGTCTTTTTTTGTGTTTAGCAATGCCCACCACCATTACGCTATCCTGAACATCTTACCCATCCATCTATTATTCAATCGACCCAATAATATAACTGATGCAACAACTAGCAAAAGTCCCAGACCTGTTATGCAAATTGTTGCTAAATAATAATTGAAATGATAATTAAATGATAAAAGTGTTTCCATTACCAGTATGGGGACCATCATTAATGCGAACTGGAAAAGGATCTTTGGATTGCATACGCTACCAATAACATTTGCAAGCCTCTTAACATTAACAACAATAGCAGTGATAATAAATTGGACATTCACCTTCGGCAGACCCCAATATCTTGCTCTTGCCATCCCATTAAATCTCTTCATCTCAGCATTCTTTGGTTCGATATGTGCTCTCTCCTTCATATCATCCTTGAAATCCTGGGTTTTATTGTATTCTTTCGCCTCTATCATCAAATCATGATGTTTTCCTATGGCGATAGTCCTTCCCTCCTGTTTTGTGCATTGATATTTTAGCGAACACTGGCTACAGATTTCTTTCTTGAAATAGAATGTTGTCGTCCCTTCCTTTTCATTATAGTTTGAAATCATTGTCCCTGTGCCATCAATCTTTTCCTAGCCCACATCTGAAAAATTGTATAATGTGCGGAAGACAGGATTATGATTCTTATAAGGCTGATTTTGAAAGCGAAGATTTCAGGTTCTACAGAACATGCACAAGATAAGCAATGAAAGAATTGCGTTGACAGGGGGAGATCAGCGAGGACGGGCAAATATACGGCAGGGAGCTATGCATTGTCATGCCACTGAAGCACCGGGGGTTCAGTGATAGCAATGTCCACCGGGACGGGCTTTCTTCTCAAAAAGGGCAGTGATTCAAACTTTGACGCTCTCGATATTTTTGTGGATTACTTGGGTTCGGAGATACTGCCGGAATGGAAATGTTTATTGCTGTTAGAATTGAGTTGCAAATAGAAACATTTAGCTGCGGGTAGTTTAATTGAAATGTACAAAATCGGTGAATAAGGTTTTTGTATTGTTTTTGATTGGGAGACTTTTTATTTTCTTGTGATTGAATTAGGAACTAGCCAGAATAAGTAATTCAATGTATAAATATTTCAATTGTTCTGGTTCAATCTCGTGTAATAATCAATAATTTAGAATGAAAAGTATGAAAGTCAAGATTATTTAGAGTGTTGCCACTATGGCATTTTGTGCAAGAGAATATAATGTATTATCTGAATTTGATCTCAATCTTTATACCCCGCAGCTCTGCTGCGATTGGGTGTGCCGGCGCAACGTTTGACTTGCTATCTTGCATATCTGGCTATAGCACTGTATAAGAATAAAATAAGTGCTAATGGTTGGGAAGGAGTGAAGGAGGGTTTGAAAGAAGGACTATT
>DATKUV010000141.1:0-5005 GCA_035530415.1 Candidatus Nanoarchaeia archaeon
ATTGTAATCAATTCTGATGTAAATGACCTGAAAAAGCTCAAAAAGATCGGGTCCCTATATTGGCTCGGAATTTCCAGGGCAGAAGGGTTCATTGAAGGCACCACAAAGGGATTTGGTGAATTTGTAACAGGTGGATTCGGCAACTACCCGGAAAACGCAGAAGAGATCATTGCTCCAAACTACGAGAAATTAAAGGCAGTCCTCAAAGAGAGAATAGAGAAAGGACCCGGCGGCAGGGGCAAGGAAAAGCGTGCCACCCCTTTTGCCCTTCTTGCTTTGGGGACCGGGGGCGGTACCGGAAGCGGGACTGCTCCTTATGTTGCCAGGGCCATTAAGGAACTTTATGCCATCCCTGTCCTGGTAATTGCCGTGCTCCCGGGCAGTAGGGAGTCAAAAGAAGGTGACCATCTTGCCTGGAATGCCTGGAGATGTATACAGAATCTTTCTGAATACGTTGATGGTTTTATCCTGGTGGACAACGAAAAACTGTCCCATAAAAAAAACATAGAATACTATTTTTCGAAATATAACACGTATATCGCACGGTGCATCAATGACCTGATAGCAGGAGTTGTCATTGAAAAAATCGACTTATCAACAGTGCCCTTCGGGGGGGAATTCAAGGATATAGATTTCAATGATATTGTAAACACCTCCTCTTTCCAGTCCAATGCGGAGAACAGGCCCGGGTTTGCTGCTATCGGGAGGGCGAGCACCCAGGTAAGGAATCTGGCGTATTACATGCCGGTAATCTCAAAATTATCCCGTGGGTACAGCAGCATAGATGTCATGGAAATGCTTGAACAGGCAATGGGAAGCCTGAGCCTGGAAATCGATAAATCAGATCTTGAAAACGCGATGAAGAACCTGGTTAATGTCAGGGTACCGGATTACTATCTGGAACATGAAGATCGGTTGGATACGAAGACCATAAAAAAGTACATGGAGCAGTACAGCACAACGGGCTGGAGGATATTTGGCCTGTCAAGAACAAAACGGGATCTGGTGTCAATAACGGTACTGTTGACTTTCATGCCCAACGAGCTTCAGCGATTACTGGAATTAGAAGACACTGCACGGCAGTACGCACAAAAAAAAGGAATAGAAAACTACCCGCTTTAGCTGAATTTTTTCAGGTATTCAAGATAATGCTTGAAATTATCATACTCGGTCTTGTAAGCATGTAAGGTAGTAGCGTGGGACGTTTCTGAAAACTGGCCGACCATATCCTCCTCAAATGACTGTGGGTCCTCAAGGTAGGCTTCGAAATGGGTTTGTAACTCTTCAAGTCTCGGTATTGTTGGAGAAACCAGCAGCACTGTTATGCTCAAATGCTGCATCCCCCTTCCCCGTAAAAAAATAACATCGATCTCAGGATTTCTGTCCTTGAACAGCTCCTCCCTGAGATATTCCACAATATCTGATTCATACGAAGGGGTATCCTTTTTGTCCGGCATTGCCACGATCACAAGGATCCTGCTTGCAGTCTCAGGCAGGCATTTTGCAGCGCAGTTCTCTTTTATGGTCCTCAGCACGATCCATCCAATATTGATCTTTTTCAGCTTGTCTTTCGGTTCTTCCCTGTAGCACGGAACCACAGGTGCGCCGCAGTCTCCAACCTTGAAACTTCGTTTAAAATCCGCACCTTCCCAGCCTTTGGGGCTGATGCTCAAATCAATGCTGGAGCAGGCATTCATCCACATCCAGACATTTGCCAGAAGCCCGTTCACGGTTTCGTGCACAACCGAGGTATCCTGTTTCATCATGCTTTGAACATGCTGGTTGTCTGCGATCAAAATGCCGTCGCACAGGGTACTATAGCGTGCCAGGTTTGCCGCAGCATTCACATCCCTCCACCCTCCGCTCTCCCTTTCAAAAGGGAGCACTATGGTTGCAGTATAGAGTTTTCGTGCTGAATCCGGTCCGCCTTTGGAACGCATATAATCCAGGAACACAGGTCCGGCACCGTTTCCAGTACCTCCGCCTGCACTGTTAAAAATGTTGAAGCTTTCACACCGGGTGATATGGTCATCGATCAGGTCGACGTAGGGTTTATTAAGCTCATCAACGCTATGGAAAAAAATCCTGGCCATTTCAGACGAGATCATCCATGCGCCTCCGACCCCTGCATGGGAACTGGTTGGGGACAGCATGAATACATTTAACGGATGTATTCTTTCATTCGCTTTTTCAGGATTGATTGCTTCTGCAGATATGCCTTTTTTGTGAATATCACTTATCACTCTCTGGGTATCTTCACTGTCTGCTAAAAAATAGTCAAAATTTTTCATTAAATACGTGTACCGCATGCTGGTAAGTTGATAATACAACTGCAGTGCAATGTTCCTCCCGCACTCTCCTGCCCCCACCATCAAGGTTTTCATTGTTACTTCCCTACATTCCTTTCCTAAGCCTGTCATATATTAGTTTTGCCATTCCCTTCTTGAGCATCTTTTCCTTATGGTCCCCTCCGGTGCAGCCTTTCAATTCAGTGACAATGGAATCTCCCAATCCTTTGTAGATATCCTTACACGTAACATCTTTTCTTGGCATGTACTCTTCAACTTCGCGAGTAAGCGCTCCCAACGCCAGTTCGCTCAGATAATCAGTCACATATTGTTCGAGACAGGTAAACCTCTCATGTAAAGACGCTACTTCCTGTTTCAGCATGTCGATCTCATTCATATTACTGGTATTGATCCTCTTTTTCAGATTGTCAAGCTTATCCTGCTCATCTTGAAGCTGGTATCTCCAGACGTTCCTTAATTCTTCAGCATCTTTGCTTTGGGAAACGAGACTGAGCGTCCTCCCAAGTGTCTGCTCAACCAAAGCCAGATCGTTTATGAGTTTTTCAAACATGGTGTGAACCACGGCACTTTTTCTGAGCTGAACGTGTTGGAAAACGATCTGTCTATCCAAAGGATCACATATCTCTTTTATGTCAGTCTCGCTGTCAATATCTTTGGTGGCCAGATGTTTTATTATCAGGGAGTAATCCTCATCTTCCTGAACATTGAGGTGTCTTTCAACCTTTGCTATCAGGTCATCAACACTTTCTGAGACTTCCATTACCGGTGTATCATGGTATAACCGGTCACGCATTTCCTGCTTTTCGTGCTCGAATTTTAGTTTTTCCTCATCAAGGGTGACCTGGGGGATTTTTTTATCCAGATACTGCAGTTTTTCAAGCACTTTTTTTCGTTCTTTGCCTGAGAACATGTCCAGTATTTTTCTTTGCATCACCATTAAAAAGGCAAAGAAGTGCAATATAATTTTTGGGCTCCAGCTTTTACAAATATTTGATCAATGAGCAGAAATGTTTATTATTCGCTGCGTCATTGAACAATTGGGGTATTATATACATGATCGGAATATTGATCGCCTGGTTCTTTATTGGTATCTTGTTAGCATCTCTTTCAGGTGTACTGTACTATTATGATGCCTTCGGATTTTTGGGTTTCTCAGTGATTCTGCTGCAGGGGATCGTGGTCCTGCTGGTCAGTGCATACTACATCATATCATGGCAGACCAAATGGAAAGAGTCTGGAAAGGTCAATAACAAATCAATGAAACGGGCGTTCATGATCCTGGCGGTTCTTGGCATAATCATTGTTGTCATTGGAGTGCTTGGCTACCTGCTCAGTGAATTTGGCGTCCTGGTATTAGATCTGCAAATGACAAACACACTCCTTGCTTTTTTGACCTTTGGATTGTTCGGGACTATCTTTGGTATCCTTTCCATGATTTATGTGGAAAGAGCCAGACCAAATGCGATCCTATCAGCAATTATCGAACAGCAGAACCTGTTGAACAAGATGAAGAGCGAATCCGAAGATATCGGCTCAGAGATCCGGTCTATAGCGGCATACCTGAAGAAATCACATGAAGACGCAGTGGAAATTGAGGCGAGGAATAAGCAGGAACTTGCAGGGAGGTGAGCCAGATGGACGAGATCTTTTCCGAAGAAACAGTTAACAGGATAATAATCGGTTTGGGAGGACAGGGGAGCCGTATCGTAAATATGGTAGCAAATTATCTTGATTCCCACGGGGGGATACCAAAGAACGAAGCCTTTATTTTCATAGACAGTAACGATGCTGATCTTTCGGGATGGTGCCGGAACATTCAAACCCCCCAGCCCACTATATACAAAAAACCCCTCCCTATGCCTTCGGGTTCCATATTTTCCGCCCGGAATCCATGGTTCCCTGAAAAATATATTGCCCTGGTGGGTGGTATTGGTGCGGGACAGCGGCGGGTATTCGGGAAGGCCCTCTATACCATTCACAGGGACGGGATACGGGAAATCATCAATAAAGCCCTGCAGGACCTGGTGGCAAAGACCAATGAACGGGATTTTGTGGTGATCCTGGTCAGTTCACTGGGCGGGGGAACCGGTTCAAGCGTAATGGTCGACCTGTCCATGGATATACGGAACTGGATACAGACCAGCTACAAAGATCCCATAATCATGGGATTCGGGATACTTCCTTCTATGGACGAGGAAGATATTACCATTGGAAATGCCATGGCAGCGTTAAAAGAGCTGCACTTTGTCCTGTCCCAGAAAGAGAAAAAAGAGAAGTACTGGAATCCCTTCAAGCTTTTCGTCCTGGTAGGGAGAAATGTTTCGGGGGCAAAGGATGATGATGCCCTTCGGGAAATCGCGGTCAGGTTCTTTGTGGATCTGGGATTTGTACCGGGAAAAAAGAAGAAGACCGAGGATAAATGGTTCGACCTGAACGACCTGATGACAGCAGCGGCACCATTAACAAATAAATTTTCCACCATAGGGTACCACCTGGTGGAGTTCCCGGCAACGAAGATCTTGCGATTGTTCGAGACCGAGGACAAGATCAAGGATATGAACTCCAGGCAGGTCAATTACCAGGCAGATATAACCTCTATCAAGGACAGGATCGCCGGGCTGGAAAGCCGGCTGGGAAATTCCAAGACCAGTATTGACAAACTGGAGGACGAGGTAAATGTGCTGGAGATGAGCCAG
>DATKUV010000142.1:0-23666 GCA_035530415.1 Candidatus Nanoarchaeia archaeon
AGCGATCCAGTTCATCAATGATGTAACCCGACTTGCTATTAGAAGTATCATGCATTATGGATTCAGTTTTGGTAATGATGACGAAGATATACCCAAGGAAGCGCAGATCCAGATAGCAGAACTGCTGGAAGAAGCTGAGAAAAGGGTTATGAAAATGATCGTGGCATTTAATGAAGGTAATCTTGAACCTCTGCCCGGCAGGACAGTGGCTGAGACCCTGGAATTGAAGATCATGCAGGAATTGGGTAAAGCCAGGGATACTACCGGTAATATTGCAGGAAAATACCTTGGATTGGACAATGCTGCAGTGGTCATGGCAGTCTCAGGAGCAAGAGGTTCTATGTTGAATCTGACCCAGATGGCAGGTTGCGTAGGACAGCAGGCTGTTAGAGGCGAGCGAATCAAACGAGGCTACGCTGGCAGGACACTTTCAAATTTCCATACTGGAGATCTGGGAGCTGGTGCTCATGGATTCGTAAAGAACAGTTATAAAAGCGGACTAACTCCTACTGAATATTTCTTCCATTCGATTGGCGGGAGGGAAGGATTGGTAGATACTGCAGTCAGGACATCACAGAGTGGTTACTTACAGCGAAGACTGGTCAATGCACTGCAGGACCTGGAGGTGCAATACGATGGTACTGTACGGGATACAAGGGGTATGGTAGTCCAATTCCTATATGGAGAGGACGGCGTAGACGCTATGAAAAGCGAATATAGTAAACCACAGACCATTCGCAGGATAATTGAGAACGTTACCGGAAAGGAGGTGGAATGATGGCTGTTAGTGAAAACACCAGAGACGAGATGATCAAGAATCTGCAGCTTCCTAAGAATCTCATGGATTCTTTGAGGGATGATCTTTCAAAGATCAAGGTGACAAAAAAGGAACTGGAAGATATTATTGAAAAAATATTGGAAAGCTACAATTATTCGCGCATTGAGCCCTGTGAAGCAGCTGGTGTGGTTTCAGCACAGAGTATAGGAGAACCCGGCACCCAGATGACCATGAGGACTTTCCACTATGCAGGTGTGGCTGAGATCAACGTCACGCTGGGTTTGCCAAGACTTATTGAGATCGTGGATGCCAGGAAGAACCCATCTACTCCAATGATGACCATCAACCTGACAAAAAACTATGCACAAGACAGGGAAATGGCCAGAAAACTTGCCTGGGAGATCGAGGCTACTCATATCAGTCATCTGGGAGGTATTTCCACAGATATAGGTGAGATGGCATTAATTGTTGAACTGAATAAGAAAGTAATATTGCAAAGGGATCTCACACCTCAAAAGATAGGAGAGATTCTGGAATCCGAATTGGGTGTACCTGTTTTCATTAAAGGTCTTACCCTTACTATCAGACCTGCAAATGAATCTTATAGGGAGCTTTTGCAGCTGGGAAAAAGCCTGGAGTCTGTAGTTATCAAAGGGTTGAAAGCCATTAAACGAGTGGTGATCCGCAAGGAAGAGAACATTGATGAATATGTATTATACACTGAAGGTTCTGCCCTGTATGATGTGGCGGATCTTGAAGGTGTGGACATGACGCGGTCCTCTACCAACAATATCAACGAGATATATGAGGTCTTTGGCATCGAAGCTGCACGCAACAGTATTATAAAGGAAGCTACCGACACGCTCAGGGAACAGGGTCTGACCGTGGATATCAGGCATATTATGCTTGTGTCAGATATTATGTCAGTGGACGGCGAAGTAAAACCCATCGGCAGGCACGGCATCTCAGGTGAAAAGGCCAGTGTACTGGCCCGGGCTGCTTTTGAGGTCACAGTGAACCATCTGCTGGATGCGGGTGTAAGAGGAGATGTTGATCATCTACTAGGCGTCACTGAAAATGTTATCGTTGGTCAGCCTATCAGGCTGGGTACGGGTAATGTTAAACTTATGGCAGCAAAAAGAACTTAAAGCATAACATCCAGTAGAAAATTCAAATCGAGATGATATTCATGGTATTAGATATTAATAAAGCACTACGAAATGCAATAAAGACAGGAAAAGTTCACATCGGCTCAAATCAGGCATTGATCGCAGTTAATAATGCTCAGGCTAAAGCTGTTGTACTGGCAACTAACTGTCCAAAAGACGTTAGAGATCAACTATCTGGAAAAGTCCCTATAATTGACTTTTCAGGTATGGGAGTAGATCTGGGTACTGTATGCGGCAAACCGTTTGCAATATCAACATTGACAATTATTGAACCCGGAGAATCCGAGATATTAACGGCAATAAGGGAATAAATTTGAGCGAAGTTAAACTCAATATAGATGGAATTCGGTACATAGCGTTGTTTGAAAGTATTACGGGAGCCACTGCCAAAGATTGTCTTGTGGATGAGGAGAATAACAGGGTGATCTTTGTTGCCAAGACCGGTGATATGGGACTTGCAATCGGTAAGAATGGAGAACATATCAACAAGGTAACTAAAAGCATTGGCCGTCATGTTGAAGTAGTTGAATATAATGATAACCCGGATGAATTTATTAAGAATCTTATGCAACCTGTGAATCTTACCAATGTGAAGATCGGATACAAGGGCGATAGACGAATTGCTTATGTAGAAGTAAAAGCTAAAGAGAAGGGTCTTGCTATAGGACGAAATGGGAAAAACATAGAGAAAGCAAAGATTCTCGCTAAGCGACATCATGATATAGATGATGTTACAATTCAGTAAACCCACAAAAATCGAGTTTAACAATTAATATTTATTAAATAATTAAAGGATATAAAAATCATAGGAAGTACATTACATGGGAAAAGGAAAATATGCTGCACGCAAACTAAAAAATGATAGGGTGAAATTCAGATGGAGCGACAGGAATTATCTAAGGCGTGCCCTGAATCTTAACGTAAAAGCTGACCCTTTGGGAGGAGCCCCCCAGGGAAGAGCAATTGTACTTGAAAAGGTGGGTGTTGAAGCAAAACAGCCCAATTCAGCTATCCGGAAATGTGTGAGGATCCAGTTGATCAAGAACGGAAGACAGGTAACAGCATTTTGTCCGGGAGACGGTGCGATCAATTTTATTGATGAACATGATGAGGTAACTGTAGAGCGTATTGGCGGAAGAATGGGTGGTGCCATGGGTGATATCCCGGGTGTTAGATTCAAAGTTACTGCGGTGAACAATATGAGCTTGAATGAAATGGTGATCGGCCGCAAAGAAAAACCAATGAGGTAAATAGGATGTACAAATTATTTGATAAATGGGATACCACAGAAATCGAGATAAGAGATATCAGTGTTGTGAGATACATCAACCTCAAACCGGTATTACTACCATATTCTGGTGGAAAGCATGCCAGGCAGCAGTTCAATAAATCGAACCAGCATATTGTGGAAAGACTCATCAACAGGATGATGCAAAGCCAACAAAATACTGGCAAGAAGATGACCACGTATAAGATCGTAAAAGACTCTTTGGAAGTCATAAACAAGAAAACCAAACAGAACCCGGTACAGGTGCTGGTCAATGCCATCATTAATGCAGGACCACGTGAAGAGACCGTGAGGTTGAAATACGGTGGTATCGCAGTTCCTAAAGCTGTGGATACCGCTCCACAGCGAAGGGTAGATACAGCACTTAAACTGATAGCTGAAGGTGCATTCAAATCTTCTTTTAAATCCAGGCGTCCCATTGAAGAGGCCCTGGCAAGTGAGATCATAGCAGCTGCAAATTACGACGTAAAGTCTTATTCCATCAACAAGAAGGAAGGGAAGGAACGAGTCGCTAAGGCAGCAAGGTAATAAGATCGCGGCCCCTTTTCGGGCTGCAATTATTTTTTTATTAATCTGATTTTTAATTCAATTTTTGAAATTTGAAAATTATCTGAGGAAATATTTATGGGACGAAGGAAAAAGATGGTCGAGCGCGTGACCGTGCTCATGAACGAACCGAAAATGATTCGAAACATCGGTATAGTTGCACATATCGATCACGGAAAAACTACACTTACTGATAATATCCTGGCAGGTGCCGGCATGATCTCAAAGGAACTGGCTGGCAAGCAATTATTTACTGATTCTGATGCAGAAGAACAGGAACGAGGTATTACCATTGACAGCGCTTGTGTGTCCATGGTGCACGAATTCCAGGGTAACGAATATCTGATCAATCTTATCGATACACCGGGTCACGTGGATTTTGGAGGAGATGTGACCAGGGCCATGAGGGCTGTGGACGGTGCAGTGGTCGTGGTGGACGCTGTGGAAGGTACTATGCCCCAGACCGAAACCGTGCTCAGGCAGGCACTTAAAGAACACGTCAAGCCGGTATTGTTTGTCAACAAGGTTGACAGGCTCATCAATGAGTTGCAGGTAGACCAGCAGGAAATGCAGATGAGGCTTGGTAAGGTCATAGACCATGTAAACAAGCTCATAAAGGGCATGAACGAGGAGAAATACAAAGCAGGATGGCGAATGGATGCTTCCGAAGGAACGGTAGTTTTCGGTTCTGCCCTGTACAACTGGGCCATAAGTGTGCCTTTTATGACAAAATCCGGCATCGGGTTCAAAGATGTATATGATTTCTGCAAGGCCGGGGATATGAAGTCACTGGCAGATAAATGCCCGTTACATGAAGTGCTCAATGATACGATCATCCGTTTTTTGCCCAATCCTCTGGAAGCCCAGGCAGATCGAGTGAATGTCATCTGGCATGGTGATAAGGAATCTGTGGAAGGAAAAGATATGCTCACAGCTAATCGGGATGGTGATGTGGCTTTGATGGTTACTGACATTTCCATGGACCCACACGCAGGCGAGGTGGCAACAGGCAGGTTATTCAGCGGCACATTGAGGAGAGGAATGGAACTGAATGTATCAGGGTCGGTAAATACCAACAGGCTGCAGCAGGTAGGGGTATTCATGGGTCCGGAACGTTTGGAAGTAGAGAACATCCCGGCTGGCAATATTGCAGCGGTCACTGGCCTTCGAGATGCTTACGTGGGCGCAACCGTGTCCTCGAAAGACGACATGATACCATTCGAGTCGATCAAACATGCCAGTGAACCTGTGGTCACCGTGGCAGTGGAAGCAAAGCACATGAAGGATCTGCCAAAACTGGTAGAGGTGCTGCGGCAGGTTGCCAAGGAAGATAATACCCTCAGGATCACTATTGATGAAGAGACTGGCGAACACCTGATGGCAGGTATGGGTGAACTTCATCTTGAGGTCATAGGACACAGGATAGAAAGGGACAAAGGTGTGGAGATCACAACAAGTCCACCCATCGTGGTATACAGGGAGTCCATCCTGAAACATGCGGGTCCTGTGGAAGGGAAGAGTCCAAATCGGCACAACAGGTTCTACATCGAAGTGGAACCCCTGGATGCGGAGATGGTGGAACTGATAAAATCAGGGGATGTTTCCATGCGGATGCCTGAGGTGGAGAGGCGAGAGAAGTTCATGGAGGCAGGATTTAGTAAGGATGAAGCAAAAGGTGTTGTTCATATTTTCGAATCAAATATCCTGATCGATATAACAAAAGGTATCCAATACATGAACGAGACCATGGAACTGGTTATTGATGCTTTTGATGAAGTAATGAAAGCCGGACCTTTGAGCAGGGAACCCTGCCAGGCAGTTAAGGCAACACTGGTGGATGCAAAACTTCATGAAGATGCGGTCCACAGGGGACCAGCACAGGTAATACCTGCTGCCAGAACTGCTATCCAGGCTGCTATGCTGGATGCAGGTGATACGCTGCTGGAACCTTTCCAGAAGGTATTCATCCAGACCCCCCAGAACAATATGGGTGGTGCCACATCTCAGATACAGGGCAGACGAGGTATTATCATCAATATGGAACAGGAAGGCGACATGACCATGATCGAGAGCAAGGCACCTGTGGCTGAGTTATTCGGTTTTGCCGGTGATATCCGCTCGGCAACAGAGGGTCGTGCCATGTGGAGCACGGAATTTGCCGGGTTCGAGCCTCTGCCTGCGAGTTTGCTCAAAGAGGTCGTTTCACAGATACGACAGCGAAAAGGATTGAAAGCCGAATTGCCAAAATCCAGTGATTTTGTCGGTCTGTAAATAAAAAAATAGCATTGACACAAAGTTTAAAAATAGTGACGGCTATAAAGACACAAAAAACCTAATATAATAATGAAAACAAGATTGGAGGAATAAAATATGGCAGAAAAACCACATTTGAATCTGGCAGTCGTCGGTCATATCGATCACGGTAAATCAACTCTCGTAGGTCGGTTAATGCACGATACCGGTGCCATCTCACCACATATTATTGCGAAATATAAAGAAGAAGCCAAGGCAAAAGGAAAGGAATCTTTTGCATTTGCATGGGTTATGGACTCTTTGAAAGAGGAGCGAGAAAGGGGTATTACCATCGATATTGCACATCAGCGATTCGATACCGCAAAGTATTATTTTACAGTCGTAGACTGCCCCGGACACCGTGACTTTGTCAAGAACATGATCACAGGTGCATCCCAGGCAGATGCTGCTATTCTGGTAGTATCTGCTAAGGACAGTGTACAGGCCCAGACAAAGGAACACGTGTTTTTGTCCAGGACACTGGGTATCACCCAGCTTATCATTGCCATCAACAAGATGGATGAGGTCAACTACGACGAAGCAAAATATAAACAGGCTGTGGAAGATGTCAGCGCACTGTTGAAGATCGTAGGCTTCAAACCTACTGAAATGAATTTTATTCCTACTTCAGCATTTGAAGGTGACAACATCGCGTCCAGGAGCGCAAACACCAAATGGTATACAGGTCCTTCCATTCTGGAAGCTCTTGATGAATTGAAAGAACCTGAAAAACCCACAACCCTGCCGCTGAGAATTCCAGTACAGGATGCATATACCATCAGTGGTATCGGTACAGTCCCTGTAGGACGTGTGGAAACAGGTGTGATGAAGAAAGGCGATACTGTTATTTTCGAGCCAAGCGGCGCATCAGGTGAGGTCAAATCCATTGAGATGCACCATGAGGAGATCCCTCAGGCAGTACCAGGCGATAATATCGGCTGGAACGTGAGAGGTATCGGTAAGAACGATGTCAGGCGTGGCGATGTTTGCGGACCTAAAGCCAAACCACCAACAGTGGCAGAAGAGTTCCAGGCACAGATCGTTGTGCTCCAGCATCCGTCTGCAATCACAGCAGGTTATACCCCGGTATTCCATTGCCATACAGCCCAGACAGCATGCACTATAATGAACATTGACAAGAAACTTGATCCCAAGACCGGTGAAGTGAAAGAAGAGAACGCCACCTTCATCAAGACTGGAGATGCAGCCATTGTGACAGTGAAACCTAGCAGACCTCTGGTTATCGAGAATGTGAAAGAGATCCCACAGATGGGACGCTTTGCCATTCGTGATATGGGCCAGACCGTTGCAGCAGGTATGGTTATTAGTGTTAAGCCGAGGCCCTAAGGGTCTCCCATTTTTTTTATTATTGGAGAATCATTAATGGCACAAAAAGCGAGGATCCGTTTAACAGGTACAAGTCCCGAAACCCTTGATAAAGTATGTAATCAAGTAAAAAGTATAGCAATCAAAACAGGTGTGGCAATTTCGGGTCCAGTCCCCCTTCCTACAAAGAAACTTGTGGTACCAACACTGAAAAGCCCTGATGGCGAGGGTACGTCTACCTGGGACCACTGGCAAATGCGGATACATAAAAGATTAATTGACCTTGATGCAGATGAGCGAGCCCTAAGGCAGCTTATGCGTATCCAGGTACCTAAAGATATCAGCATAGAGATTGTGCTGACATCATAACGGTTTTTTTTAGATTATATGGGTCAGCCATATAATCCAAATACAATCATGGGTGGAAGACCTAACATTTATAATTCTTCCTCTCCTTACATTAGATGGTGAATAAACGTGATCATAAGTTTTCAAGTGAAAGAGATCGATTCAAAGACTTTTGTCGGTCCTGAAGGTGCCAGACAGCACAAGAGCATTAATATTAATTTTGATATCAATATCAAGAATCCCACTCTGGTGGAACAGAAGACCCCGTTTGGGGAAAAACAGATTATCAGGCTGGAGTATGCCCTATCCATAAATTATCTGAATCCCAATATCGGTTATATAAGGTTCGAGGGTTCCACTGACTATTATCAGGAGGGGGATCTGGGAGAGATACACAAACAGTGGACATCAGGGTCCGCACCACCGAATGTCCAGAACGAAATAGCCAATACGATGGTAAGCAACCTGGCACCGCTGGCACTGACCATTTCAAAGACCCTGGGCCTGCCCCCCGCGGTTCCGCTGCCTGCCGTGAATTTCCAGGGTAAAAAGGAGACGAAACAACCGGATGCTCCTACCCATTATCACGGATAGTTTCATTCTTTTATCAATTCCAGCACCCGCCTTTCAATCTCATCCCTGCCTGTATTTTTCCACAGGTTGGCCGATGGGGTCCCCTCAGTCAATGAAATTCGGATCACCCCAACATTGAGTGGGTAAATTTTCACTATTTTAGTTGGTGAGGTTAAATTTGTCTTTGCGTTCTTCGGGCCCTTTGCGGTGAAATAGTATAAGCATCACTTAATCCGACTACGTTTATTATTTACCACCGCAAAGTTCGCAAAGGGCGCAAAGAATCCAATCATTTGGTTAATATACCCACTCAATGTTAAAGAGAAACTGAAATCCTTAAGATACACCACCGGGCAGGCCACCCCGCAGCCCATGGAGATCAGGATATCATAATCATTCAGCTATCTGGCTGCGGCAGGAGTTGCCTACACGGAGGAACCGGACTTTTTTCATTGTTTCATAACATGTTTTGGTTAAATTAATTTTAGAATAGATTCTTTCTGCAATATTTAAATAACTACAAATCCAATTATCGAACATGCAGTTTACTGTAAAACTTGAAGAATCTGATGAAGGTGGATATACGGTCCAATGTCTAGAACTTCCTGCCGCAATAAGTGAAGGAGATACTAAAGAAGAAGCTTTGGAAAATATTAAAGAAGCTATTCAGTTGGTTTTGGAAGTTACTCAGGAGCAAGCACGGTCGTATACAGAAGTATTTAAGGTGGAAGTTGCCAGTGCCTAAACTTCCTTATGTGTCCGGTAAAAAAATCATTAAATCTTTGAATAAGATGGGATTCATTATTGTACGACAAAGGGGAAGCCATGTGTTTATGCAGAGAGGAGATGCTACTGTTACTGTTCCATTGAATGATCCTGTAAAAAAAACCACTCTAAAAAGTATATTGAATCAAGCAGGTATTTCATTAGAAGAATTGACTAAACATCTTTAAATTGGTTTCCAATCTTGAATTAACATAAAATTCAATAAACATATAGATATTTCTACTGAGCATCCGTTATATGCCCCGTTTTTCCATAACGGGGTCGTTGACGACATGCCTTGAAGCATAAAAGAGAATGATAAACTACCAGGACATTGGAGAATAAAATCATGCCCCACAGCAGGTCAAAAATCCCGTCGCCCGGGTCTGCTCCTGAATGAAGATAACAGGAAGTGCGGTATCGTGAGGTATAGTGAGGTATAGTGAGGTGCTGTGCGAAGTTCCCTGATATCGACAACCACAGCCCGAAGCGCAAGCTAACGAACGGTGGTCTTTGCGATTGGTGACACTCCCCACGCAGTGGAAGCTTGAGCAGAACGGGAAATCCGTAAGTGCGCTTCATATGTCATCGGTTAAGAGTAATATTGTGATAGAACACGGATTGCACGAATGACACGGATGCGCACGGATACGAAAATAAATCCGTGAAAATCCGTCTAATCCGTATAATCCGTGTCATCTGTGTTCTATTCAAACTAAATTGGTTAATCATAAAAAATCATTGGTTCTTTGGAAAACGATACGTATCGAGCCAGTCAAACTCCTTAACCGATGACTAATGAAGTGCGTTTTGATGAGGAGATCAAGATTGTTGAAGGGAGTTGTTCATAAACAAAAAAAGTGCGAGTCTGAAGAGGGGACTTATTACAAACAACCCCTATCGTCAAAAATTAAACATTTTAATCCAGCAACCATTTTCACAAAGCCACGAACCTAACACACCTGCCGCCGTGCCTTTCAATAGTTCCGTTGTCGTTCGGGATTATGTTGCATTCGCTTGGATTGAAAGGTCAATCGGTCACTGTTTGGCAAAAGTGCTTCATTGACATTTGGTTTTTCAACATCGGCTAAATCGTGAGGTTTTTGCGCCTCCAAATAATCATGAATTTCATACAGTTTTTCATCACCTAAAATGGTTTCGATGAGGATATTGTTGAGCTGTTCAATATTTTTCATGATTGGCGATTCCAGATTAATGCTGTAATATGCTGCATTAGCCCTTTTCTCTGAGGTCAGAATACCCCATTTAACAAACTTTTTTGCGATTCGGGTGGTGGTATCTATTGAAACTCCAACTTCTTCTGCCAATTCGGTAATGTTGAAATCCATTCCGTCAAGCGGTAAGAGGTATTCAAGCATTCTCAATTCACAATTGTTTCCCAACAAGCCTTCAAAAGGTTTCATTTATTATCACTCCAACAACCATTTCCACAAAGCCACATACCTAACACTCTTATCACCATGCATTTCAACAGTCTCCACATCATCCGTGATTATCGTCCCCTCACATAATTCGAACTCATCCATAGCTTCAAGCAAACCTGCAACCTCGCGCTTTCTGTTTTGATCTGTCAGGGAATAGCAGACCTGTATGGCTTGTGTAACTTCTTCCCCCCTCTTTGTCACAAAGTCGCACTCATTCTTGCCTCTGTAATAATAAACATCCCCATCCGCTCGGTATAATTTCAAAAATACCGTGTTCTCATAAAGTTTGCCTAAGTCTTCACTGAACTTGAAGCTCACAGTATTGCGCAGTCCCTGGTCGATAGCATAGACCTTACGCGGATTTACTTCCTGTTCCTTGAGTGAATATGAAAATCTCTTCACGAAAAAGATCATATAAGCATCGCTGAGATGATCGGAATACCTCTCAACACTGTTCGGGCTTATTCCTGTGAAGTTTGCTATTTTCCGAAAAGATGCAGGAGCTCCGACATTGGTCAAATAGTATTTCGCAAGACTTCGTAATTTATCAATTTTAGTAACCTTGTGCCGTTCAGCGATATCCCGAATAATAACATCATTAAAATATTCGCGCAGGATATCGGTTTTGCCGTCCAGCAGGACAACAAGGGGGAATCCGCCAGATGAAAGATAGTTTCGCATCATTTGCCTGATCTTCAACTTATTTGTCACAATATCCAGCTTTGTCTCCAATTTCAGGTCGTTGAATTCCAGAAACTCCCTGAACGTCAGCGGAAATACATGGATATCAACATGCCTGCCTGTAAGTGCAGTACCAAGTTCCTTGCTTAGTAACTTTGCAGACGAGCCTGATACGAAGATGTTTGCGCTCCCCTTCTCGTGCAGTGCGCGCACAAAACGCTCCCACCCTTCAATGTGCTGGATCTCATCAAGGAATAGATTGGGAGTTGTGGTTGGCTGTACGATCTCCAGATATGCATCAAATGCATCAATTAGAAACTCAACCGACAACTCGTCAATGAATTTTGGCTCTTCAAAATTCAAATAAAGGAAATTCCTCTTGTCCTCTCCTTTATCGATCATTCTTTTGATATATTGTTTCATCAGAGTGGATTTCCCTGACCGCCTGACTCCTGTTATAACAACAACCTGTTTTGTTGTTATCATTTCTTCAAATTGATGAAGATACCATTCCCTCAAGATCCCACAGTCAGGAGTATGTGACCAGAAGTTCCATTCGTCAAGGATCTCGATTATTTTTTCTTTTTCCATATTGTTGGTTATGTGTTATATATTTAAAAGTCCACCGGTCACTTTTGTCCAATATTGACTTATAGATATAGTCACTTTCACCAAATATTGACTTATGGGCATAGTACATTTAGTCAACAGTAACTTTTTGACGATGAAACAATTCTCCGCCTGCGGCGGTCACGTTGGTTTTAGTTTTAAGTTGAAAAACATCAAACATTGAAACATTAATATATTACAAATCTAATCTTTATTAGGCATAATATACTCGATAAATTCTAATAGGGAAGTTAAAAATGATGACCTATGGATGACATTTTTTTATTTTTCACGAATAGTATCAAAGGAATAGAAAGAAATATTGGGTAATTGTTTTTCTTATAGATAGCTTTTCAAAAAGATCAAAATAATATGGAACAAAATGAACTTAGAAAATTGGACACCGAATTAGAGTTAGATTACAAAAAGGAACCAAATACTGATGAAATTTAGGGGGAATGTCCTGTTTGTGAGGATTGTGATTATAGCAGCACTTCGATAAATTAAATTCCCCGTTAATAGAATTATAATCATGAAAGATTACCTTGATACACATGGGAAATGAACCGATAGATATTAGGTATGTTCGGGTTAGGGATATTGCAGGAGAAAAAAAGATTATGAGATCGGCACTGATACTGGCAGGTGGGAGCGGCAGGCGGTTGGGGTGTAAGGAAAAGGCGCTGATACCCATTAAAGGCAGGACCATATTAGAATATAACCTGGATTTGCTTGAAAGACTGGTTGATGAAATCATTATATCAGTGCGGGATGATGAACAAAAGTGCGTCCTGGCGCAATATACTGGCGAAAGGACTATTATTGCAGACCATTACACAGATGTTGGACCATTAGCAGGTATGCTGGAAGGACTAATAAATTCAGAAGGAGAATATGTTTTTATTACTGCGTGTGACATGCCTTTTCTGAATCCTGAAGTTGTTGAGATGCTGTTCGAACGAGCTATTGGTCATGATGCAGCCATCCCTGTATGGGAAAATAAGATGCTTGAGCCCCTGCATGCTGTTTATCGTACCAGTCCAATGGTAATTGAGACTGAAAAAGCTATCAAAAACGGTGATAAGATCGCGCTGGCACCGGTCTTTAACATGAAGGATGTGGTGTACGTGGATATGGAAGATGTCAGGGCAATAGATCCCGGGCTCAGGACATTTATAAACATCAACACACAGGAAGATATGGAACTTATCGAGGAATGAAATGAATCCCCCTATAATATGTATCGTAGGCCAGTCAGGAAGCGGAAAGACCACGCTGATAGAGGGGCTGTTGACCGGACTTAACAAGCGGGGTTACCGTGTAGGTACTATTAAACATCACAGCCATGACGATTTTGAAATAGACCATGAAGGGAAAGATACCTGGAGGCATGCCCGGGCCGGGGCTGAAACGGTTTCCATATCGTCACCAACCATGTTCGCAATAATAAAAAAGGTGAATAAGGAACTCACACTTGATGAAATTGCAGGTTTTATGGAAGACAGGGACGTAATCCTTGCAGATGGATATACCAGCTCGGAAAAACCCAGGATCGTAATTAATACTGAACCTGTTGATTTTGCCCATTTCGGAAGGGGTAAAGAAATTGTAGCAACCATCGATAGTCCATTTAATGAGGAACAGCTCTTGCGAATCATTGATCTTGTGGTAGCCAGAATTAACATAGCTGGTCCATGAGTATTATCAGGACCTTATTCTGGAAGAACAGGAATTTTAAAAAATAATCAGTATATCAAAAGCTATAAGTAAAAAAATGTTAAGTGCTCCGGCCGGGATTTGAACCCGAGTTTTCGGCTCGAAAGGCCGGAATGATTGACCGGACTACACTACCGGAGCACAATGGTGTTTTTTATTTATTGTTGAATAGTCCCGGGCGGATTCGAACCGCCGTCGCGGGCTGTCCTCATCCTCGACCCTATAAGAGTCTCGGGTTCCAAAGGCCTGCAGGATTGACCTCTACCCTACGGGACTGCAGGGTATCCTAATAACGCATTAAAGTACTTATTCTTTGTTGTTAAGATGGTTATAAATCCAGAAATTGAGCCGGATTTATAGATACAGAAGACCTGATACATCAAAAGGTTTATGTCTTTTAAAGGCATCCATAAGGAGCACCCTCTTGCCCAAATATATTGTGCCCGGGTGGGGTAGGGGTTATCCTATAGGACTGTGGATCCTTCGACTCGGGTTCGACTCCCGACCCGGGCCCCAAAACAATTTTTTCAGATTTATTCTCTTTGCGGTCTTAGCGTCCTTTACGGTAAGTATTAATCTCCACCAAAAAATTTTTTAAAAAAAAAATTTCCGACCGGAATTTCCAGTCGAAAAAAAAGAGCTGTAGAACAATTAAGTTCTACAATTATTCGGATTTATCTTCGCTTTCTTCTGAGGACTCATCTGTTGCTTCAACAACTTCAACTACTTCTTCAGGTTCATTACCCAGCAATAACCCAATGGATTTGTTACCGTATTCCTCAACTGCAGTATTTATCTGCCCGATCTCTGTTGAAATCTCCTCGCCCCTCATGGTTTTTCGGCGTCTCATTCCATCTACAGGGGATTTAAAACCGACTCCGCCAACGATCAGTATCTTACGTCTACGTGGACCGGGAAGTCCGCTGCGCATCGGGAACCCATCCTTATCGGTCCCGCCAGTGATCTTCAGGGTATATCCCGGGAGACCTACTGCATCTCCACCTACTGTATCCCCTATACTCTTACCTGCGAATTTGTTTGCCTGGCTACCCGATATCTCTATCTGATGAGCTGATCCGGTATTTCTGTCTGAAACTGTGACTCTAAAATCTGCCATTCATTATCTCCTTTATAAAATTGATCTAAATGATAATATGTACTATCTTTGAATATAACGGACTTTACAAGCTATAAAGATATTTAAGATTATCGAGGGGAGAAAATATATTACTACAAAAATTCCAGACAATACAACAAATATTAACAGATATTAGATAATCAAGAGAATTATGAATCGGGACGCTCCTATCATTGGAATAGATATTGGTGGTGCAAACACAAAGATAGCATCTCTTGACACTCATGTAGCAGAACTGCATTACATTCCTATGTGGAAAGATACCAGCCTGCCTCAAAAACTAAAAGAGATCGCACAAAGACTCTCTCCCTCAAAATTAGGGGTGGTAATGACAGGGGAATTGGCTGATTGTTTTTCAGATAAAGAACAGGGCATCAGGTTCATAATGGATGCCGTAGATGCTGCTTTCCCAAATGCACTGTACCTTAATAACAAAGGAGAATTCATAAAAGCAAACGGAGATATCAGGTCATTGGCTGCTGCCAACTGGATGGCTTCGGCCCTGGTAGTAGGAAAAGAAGAAGATTGTATCTTTGTCGATCTTGGCAGTACTACTACAGACCTGATTCCGGTGAAGAACGGGCGCCCTCTGGCCCAAGAGACCGATTTTAAGAGGTTCGGACGGCATGAACTCCTGTACCGGGGAATTTTGCGTACAAATATTGCAGCACTGATGAATAGGATTGAACTGGGTTCTATACAATACAGACTCTCATCTGAATATTTTGCCCAGACCGCAGATGCGCACCTACTGCTGGGGAATCTCAAACCAGAAAACTACACCTGCGATACGGCAGATGGATGTGGAAAATCCCTGGAAGATGCAGCACGGCGTTTGGCCCGGGTGGTTTGTGCTGACACTTCAGAACTGGATAACACAGAAATTATGAACATGGCCAGCCAGATATACGAAGGGCAGAGGATCGAGCTTGCAGAAGCAATGAACATACTTGCTTCAAAACATGGTATCAATAAAATTGTAGGTGCCGGTCTTGGAGAATTCTTAATAAAGGATGCAGCCCAGCATGCCGGACTTGCCTGCACGTTATTATCAGACATTTATGGCTCAGCTATTTCAAAGGTCTTCCCTGCTTATGCAGTTGCATATCTTGTAAATGAGGTTTAGTCTTTCAATATCTTATTAATGGCTTCCATATCCACATGTGTTAGAAAATGCCGGGCCAGCTTATGGTACGGATCCTGGTAGTTTATCCCGGCCTTGATGTTGTGGTACGATACCCCTCGCTTTGAATAAAGGAAATCCAGAAAAGCATCCCTGATATTCTCATTTTCGAACAGGCCGTGAAGATACGTTCCCCAGATCAATCCGGATCTATCTATACAACCATCATTAAAAAAAGCTGGTTTATCTTCATGCAGCAGGGTATCCCCCATATGTATTTCATAACCCGAAACCTCCTGACCTGCAATTCTGCCCAGAATTGGACCGTCTCCAGTCACTTTTTTCCGGGTTTGGATTGTCTGCTTTTTATATTCACCAAAACTTGTGGATACATCCAGCAGTCCCAGACCATCAACTACTGCAGCACTTCCCCCCTCAATCCCGCTATCAGTTATGGTTTTACCCAACATCTGGTATCCGCCGCATATCCCAATTAAGGGAATGCCAGCCCTTGCCAATTCATATATCCTATGATGAGTCCCGCTTTCTTTTAATGCCAACAGATCATCAATTGTATTCTTGGTACCCGGTATGATTAAAGCATCTGGCTGTCCAATATCCTCGTCAAGTTCCACATATCTAATATTTGAAAGCGGTTCGAGAGGTTCGAAATCTGTGAAATTCGAGATCCTGGGCAATCTTAAAATGGCAATGTCAACAAATCCATTATTAAATACCTGCTTTTTATCAGCTATCGAGACTGAATCCTCGGAAGGTATAGATAAATCAGTATAGGGAATAACACCCAGTACAGGTACTCCGGTTATTTTTTCAAGCTCTTTCAGTCCAGGTTCTAATATGGCTGGATCACCCCTGAATTTATTGATAATTATGCCCCTGACCAGGGGTGCAATATCATCTGGCAGCAGTTTAATTGTCCCGTATAAGCTTGCAAACACACCGCCCCGCTCGATATCTCCAACAAGTATTATGGGGGGTTTTAGCAACCTTGCCGTACCGATATTTACAATATCCCGCTCATATAAGTTGATCTCAGCGGCCCCCCCGGCCCCTTCTATGATCACCATGTCATACTTCTCAGCCAATCTGTAATAGGCAGATTCAACTACCTTCATCATATCATCAATTGACTCATAATAATCACCGGCAGTACGGTCTGCATAGGGTTTACCCAGGATGATCACCTGGGATTGACGGTCCCCTTTTGGTTTTAGCAGTACAGGGTTCATGTCAGCAGTAGGCTCAATGCCACAGGCTTTTGCCTGGATGGCCTGAGCAATCCCGATCTCATCGCCTTCAATAGTGATCCAGGAATTGAGGCTCATGTTCTGGGCTTTAAAAGGTGCCACCTCTAGCCCTTGCTCTGCAAATATCCTGCATAAAGCTGTAACGATGACGCTTTTTCCTACATGTGAGCCTGTACCCAGCACCATCAAGGGTTTTGCACTATGCTTCATTTAAGACCTCGTTATTGTCATTATTGCTCAGATTCCTGTAATAGAGGCACATTCCAGCCATTAAACATATCAAGGATTACATGAGATGCAGTGTATACTGCGCCTGTGATCAATAAGAAATGTGTCCTTGTATCACGATAAATCACAGATGCTCCGAGGAATATCAATGGAAAGAATATATTATGAAGTAATGCCCGGTGTATAAATGCAAAATGATCTAAGTCAGGGATCAGTGCCAGAGGCAATAGATAAAAGATATATTTGGTGTTCTCTTTTTTGGAACCCAATAACAGCGCAAATAATGGTACTATAGCATGAACAGCCCAGTCAGGCATTTTGACACCCTAAAATGATGATTTAATAAATTGGTTGATGTAGTAGCTAATGATTGAAAAGCATATTGATATCCCAGATAAAGTTTATTGTAGATTAATTGCAAAGTAATTTATCGGGTTTGATGGTATGAATGAAAATATTGATGATGATGAACTTGATAAAATGATTATGCGTGGCCAGACTATGGGGGAGAAGAAAGTATCTCACCATGATATGATGTTCAAAGCACTCTCCAATCCTATTAGGCGGAAAGTCATAGTTTCAATTGGTGCTTTTGGGAAATCCAGGTCCGAAATCGAAGAAGAGTTGCATATTGATGGATCATTGTTCAAATATCATATTGATTTTTTGAAAGAAGGTAATTATATTTTTCTTGAAGATGATATATTCAGGCTTACTGATGAGGGACTTACTTTATTAGCAAACATTTAAGGATCTCTCCAACATTAAGTGGATGCTTTGTTCAACGAACCTTCTTCATCGATGGCGTATAAAAGTGTAGCCTTACCTTAGCCCATCAACGTTTTTCCATCTTCGGTCAGCCATAGCTTTGTCTTAGGTATCATCGTTTATCACATAATTTATTGCAGCTTAGACTACATGAACAGCAGTGGCTTTAAATGAAACGGTCACATGCTTACCCAGCTCAAGTCCCAACTCCAGTGCCGATTGTTTTGTTATGAACGAATTTATCACAAAACCGCAATCAACCTTTACCCTCAAAAGCGCACCCATCGGTTCAATTTCGATCACATTCCCTTCAAACGCATTCCTGGCACTGCTTTTAACAGGCACTATACTAATTGTTACATTCTCAGGTCGCAGGCACGCATGGACTCTTTCACCAACCGCACACCCGGACACCGCCTCTATCTCACAACTGTCCAGGGCAATACGGGAAAGTCCTTCATTGTTAGCAGTGACTGTTCCTTTCAGCACGTTTTCAACTCCCATAAAATGCGCTACCCGGTCATTAAGCGGTCTGTCAAACACCTCATTAGTTGTTGCAACCTGTACGATTTTGCCCTCCATCATAACAGCGATGCGGTCTGCCAGTATCTGTGCTTCGGTCTGGTTATGGGTCACATGGATTACCATCAGATCGGACATATCGTGTATTTTTTTCAGCAATCGCCTGGTCGTATCCTGAGTTCCAGGGTCAAGGGCACTCAGCGGCTCATCCAGCAATAGCACATCCGGTTCAATGAGAAGCACACGCGCAAGTGCAACCCGCTGCTGTTCACCCCCTGAAAGTATTAGCGGATATCTATGCAGAAGGTGTGAGATGTTCAGGTTCTCGGCCATCCTCTCCACCTTGCTAAGGTTCCTGATACCTCTCATGCGCAGTCCGAACTCTATGTTCTTCCTGACATTCAGGTGCGGGAAAAGGGAATAATCCTGGTATACAAAACCAATATTGCGTTTCTCTGGAGGCAGTCCAGTGACGTTTTTCTCATTAATAAATATTTCACCGCCATCCGGTGCATGAAATCCGGCAATTAGTTCGAGCAGGAGTGTTTTTCCGGCACCAGTGGGACCAAGTATTACTAAATATTCACCATCCTGCACTTCAAGATTTATTCCCTTAAGCGCAAATTCTTTCCAGTTCCGGTGCAAACCCTTAATCCTTATCATACAGACGCCAGCCCGCGGATATAAGCCTCACCGCTATGAATATTGTAAGAGTAACCAGTATCAACAGAACCGCAATCGGTCTTGACGCTGACAGGCCGTACGACAGGTATCTGTCATACACAAGTGTCGGGCCTATCATCGGATAATATGCTATTATCACGACAGCACCGAACTCACTTATCGCCCGCGCCCAGCACATGATCGAACCTGCCAGGATGTGGCGTGCAGCAAGCGGCAGTGTGACAAATAAAAAGGCTTTCCACATAGGAGCACCAAGCGAACGGGCTGTGTTCTCAAGTCTGGGGTCTATATTCTGGAACCCTTCACGTACCGAGTTGGTAAGGAAGGGCGTAGATACAAAGAGCATGGCAATGACGATACCGGCAAATGCATCCCTGAACTGGATATACGACTCAAGCGGAGCGCCAAGCAAGCCATTTGCGCCAAAAATGGTGAGAAGTGCTATACCAGCCACCGTATGCGGGACGACTACAGGTATATCCAGTACGCTTTCAACAAAACCTTTTGCAAAAAAGTTCTTCCGTGCAAGGATATATGCTGCAGGTATCCCAAGTACCAGGGATATCAGCGTTGCAACGAGCCCGGCATACATGGATAATGATATGGACTTTATAACAGACTTTTCGCAAGCTGCATTGATAAGTGCAGGCAGGTCGGTGACTACCTGCTCTATCACCATGTTGGCAAGCGTTACAACAACAAATAACAGCAACAGCAAAGCCAGGAAAAGAAATACGAGCATTAGTGGCTCAGGTGCTTTTCGGCTTGTAAGCATGTGTCCGGTCTGCTTTTTCCTTAACATTAGATGGTGATATCAAATTCTAATTGTATTAAATTTAACCCAGCCCGGGAAAACTAATCCCACTCCCCGGGTAGAGTAGTCGGTTTATAGTAATGCTCTCAGTTCGGCATGTACTTTTTCTGCATCATTTGTTACAGCCGGTACGATAGGGGGCTGTCCGTTGTCTATGAATACATTCTGCCCGTCAGTGCTGAGCAGCAGTTTTATGAACTCAACTCCAAGCTCTGGCTGCATTGCATTGTCCGGAATGGTAATGCCGTAAACAATTGGCGTGCCGACGACTATATTACCGTTTGCGGTCCTGACCCTGACTGTATTATATTTATCCGCATTTTCAACTGAACTCAGGTCTATCTGCGGCGGGAGTTCCACAAACTTGAATCCATGCTGTACTGCAACACTTCTGTAAATATAGAAATAATCGATCTCACCCGTCTCAAGTGCAGATGAAAGTTCAACCTCCATGCTTCTCATCATTATCTTTTTTGTGTTAGGCTCAATATATTCAGAGGCCGGCATTACTGCTGTATATGTTCCATTGTCGAATGTCATCGCTATTGCGGTATTATCTTCCATAAGGTCGTCAAAGATGCTCTCATCATTATAGTAGGCTTCAGATAGCTGGGTTACCATTACTGAACGGTAACCGCAGGGGTCATCATTCGGATTTGAGAAACCAAATGTCACATCAGGTCTGCGCAGTATCTCGTACCAGTTATCAGAATTGACCTCGCTACTGTATTTGCTGTCATCGGTATAAGCTATGACTATCTGGTTCTTCGCAAACGCAAGGTACCAGTCCGTATATTCCGGTATCATCATTGTTGGAATGAGGGTATAATCGGCTGATGCCAGAATATCTGCCTGTTTGTTGAGCTCTGTTATCTTTTTTATAGACGCACTGCTGCCTGCTGGTTCGCGCTGCACATCCACATTCGGATGAAGCGTTTCGAACTTCTCCTCCAGTTCTGCCATGGGTACGCTAAGACTGCCGGCGTGGAATATCTTGAGTACCAATTCACCCTCTGGTCCAATGGTTTGAACAGCGTCTTGACCGTTTATGTTTACATCATCGTTTGTGGTGGTTTCGTTATTAATACATCCGGTTGCTGAAAATACCGCTCCAAATAGTACGAATATCGTCAGGATTGTAAAAATTTTATTCTTAATTGTCATGGATATGTTCGGATGAACATATTGGTTGATAAAGATTATTATTTTAATTTTATCAAATTTGACATCATATGTCTTCGATTAAGTCCACCAATCATTTCTAAATCGATACTTATTCCTCAAGACCAAGAGCAAGTACAACCTTTTATCGAAAAATCTTATATTAATACACTCGTGCGGCTTACTTCGCTGTTATTTCCCCTTTAATTATTGTAAAAGTCAATATTATTAAGTATTTTTTTCAATTTTGGTACTTTTTCGACAATCTCTTTATGTATTAATAAAACTCTCTTTAAATCGAGGTCATAATGGAACGAACACATGCTAAAACAAAATTATGGCTTGTAAACAACAAAGATGAACCTATAATGGGGGAGGGAAAGACATCTCTCCTTAACATTATTAAAGAAGAGGGCTCCCTGAACAAGGCATGCAAAAAAATGAACATCTCATATAAGCATGCATGGCTTCTGCTAAAAGAAATTGAAGATAGCGTAGAAGAGCCTGTATTAATCAAAAGACGAGGCGGAAAAGACAAAGGTACATTTCTAACAGAAAAAGCAATAAACTTAATAGAAGAATATAATACATATCAAAATATACTTGAACAAACCGTTTATGATAATACTTTCTGGGAGATGATTGGGTTGAAAATATCTGCAAGAAATCAGATGAAAGGCAAAGTATTGGATATTGAGAAAGGGGACCTTGTGTCAAAAGTAAAGATCCAGATAGAACCTGCAACAATAACTGCGGTTATAACAACAGAAGCTGTTGAAGCCCTCGATATCAATAAGAACGATAAAGTAATGGCTATAGTAAAAGCCACAGAAGTCATGATCGGAAGAGAATAATTTTACTAACGTTCAGTGACAAGCCAGAAATGTATGGAAGGATTCAAACAGAAAATAATTGAGTTCTAACCATATAAAAATTATTTTAGAATGGGAGATTTATTGATTTTAATATTTTTATTATCTTTCGATCTCTTTAAGAATGAGTGAGTAAATTTCAATCGATTCCTTGAAATACTAGGATTCAGGAAATGACAATACATTCTTAATTGTGATAAGTTGAATTTACCCACACGATGTTAAAGAGAACCAAAAAAATAATCTCAGCCTATAAAAAAAGACCTTGTCAACAGGCTGAAAGTGGATGATATCAAGATAGATGAGATGATAGCAGGTATAAATGATGTCATCAAATTCGAAGACCCTGTGGGTAAAACTCTATCTGCCCTTGAACTGGATAGCGGTCTTGAACTGTACCAGGTCAGCTGCCCGATCGGTTTAATTGGCGTTATTTTCGAATCCCGCCCCGATATCGTCCCCCAGATTATGTCGCTGTGCCTCAAGAGCGGTAACGCTACGATTTTCAAAGGAGGAAGTGAAGCAGCGCACTCAAACAGGGCTATCTTTGATGTGCTTGTCAATGCAATTGAAAGCATAGCAGGTATGCCCCTGGGTGCATGTGCGCTCCTGGAGACACGAGAAGAGGTCAGCGAGATGCTGAAGCTTGATGAATATATTAACCTCCTCATCCCTCGAGGCTCCAACGAGTTCGTGAAATACATACAGGATAATACTCGGATTCCAGTGCTTGGACACTCTGCAGGGATCTGGTGGCGATTGTTTGGGGAAAAAGAGAAATAAAATATGAAGACCACATTTCATGGTCTTCGCTCTTTCAGCCATATTGAAATCTGATCTTTCTTCAAATATACAAGACAACTTGCCAGCAGCAGTAATATAACACCCAGAATAAGCCAGCATTGAATAAGCAGAAATATTGTAATAAAAATATGCTTATATATTATCCTGCAAATGCCTAAGCAATATGAATTGGATGAAAAAATTGAAAACGAATCCATTCTTTAAAGATCCGGATTATTTGCTATTTATAGCCATAATCATTATAGCAACAGCCTTGCGGTTATATATGCTGGACACCAGGCCGTTCCACCACGATGAATCGGCTGTAGGCTCATTTACATATAAATTATTCAACAATGGTGAATATGAATATACCCCTGTTTTCCATGGCCCATTCATCTATTTCTTAACTTCCGGGATATTCCATTTGATAGGGGATACAATATTCTCTGCCAGATTATTACCTGCTCTCACCGGTGTTGGAATGGTGCTATTGACGTATCCTTTCAGGAATTACCTGGACCGCCCGGACTGGCTGATTGCGACAACTTTTTTTACATTGTCTCCATCGTTCCTATATTATTCCAGATTTTTTCGAAACGATATTTTCATTACTTTCTTCACATTTGCTACAATAATATACACTGCAAAATACCTTGAAAATCAAGATAGACCACGAAGATTGATATATCTGGCATTAGGTTCAGCCTCTTTGGGGTTTTCAGTCACTGCAAAAGAGAATGCTTACGTTATAATCGCCATGCTCGTC
>DATKUV010000143.1:0-4387 GCA_035530415.1 Candidatus Nanoarchaeia archaeon
ATAATAATACAAAATTTACAAAAAATAGCAAGGAGATTAGATAAATTATGTATCTTGATGATTTTTTGGAAAAGAAAGGAACAGATAAGAATGTAACTGAGTTAATATTATTGTTAAGCAAACAGGCAATAGTAATTAAAGATAACTTCTTAAGTTCAAGAGGCGCCGCCGATACAGAGAACGTGTACGGCGAGACACAGATGGCCCTGGATAAAAAAGCTGACGAGATATTGATAGCAGCTCTTAAAGCATCCAGACTTGTCAGGTGGATAGCCACGGAAGAGCAGCCTGACATAATCGAGGTGGAGAATCCTGGAAATGAGTTCGGAATTACCATTGACCCGCTGGACGGATCATCTCTGATAGATGTGAATCTGGCAGTGGGCACTATAGTCGGGATATATTCAGGCTATGTACTGGAGCCTGGAAATACCATGCTGGGTGCTTTGTATATCTTGTACGGACCGCTGACAACATTAACATATACCACTAACAACGGGGTCCACGAGTTCGTTATGGGCAAAGACGGACGATTCACCTTGATGCAGGAAAATGTGACCATTCCCGAAGGCAAGTTATATGCGCCCGGAGCGCTGCGAAAAGATTATCTGCCGTATCATAAAAAATTCATCGAGCATCTGGAATCAGAAGGTTACAAACTGAGGTTTTCAGGCTCTTTTGTGGCAGATGTACACCAGATCCTCCATAAAGGAGGATTGTTCACTTACCCTGCATTTAAGGGCAAGGATTCAGGAAAACTGAGATTGTTGTTCGAAGGGACACCTATGGGTAAAATGGTCACTGAGGCCGGTGGAGCAGTATCCAATGGCAGTGGCAATCTTCTGGATGTAAAACCCACCGCAGTTTCCAACCGTACACCCATTTACATAGGTGGTAAAAAAGAGATCGCTCTTATTGAATCATATAAAAAAGGTAATTGATAGAATATGCAATTACTGGAAGAGGATATTGATAATATCGGACATATCGTAGCTCGCCGATATTTTACCGAACAGGGCTGGAATTACACTGACCTGAAACTTTCAGGTAAGAATATCCTCGAGTCCATAAATGTGGTTAATGAGCAGTATGATAAATATCCATATTTGAGTAGGGACTGGTATGTGGAAAATTTGGCTGAAAAGAGCATTCATTTGGCAACCAGGTGGGATGACCTTAATATCCTTGGGAATTTACTCCGAATTGTGCCCGACCAGTTTGATTTCCTGCTCAAATTCAATTCCCAGAAATCGATGTGTATAGTCGTGCAGACCGAACTTGACGACAGGCAGCAACATGCCATTGCAGAAGCCAGAAAGTCTGGGTTTAATGTCTATATCTTCAAGACTGATGTACCAAAAACTATGGGTTTTGAACTGGAAGAAGTAGTCGGCAGTATATCAGGGCGGATGAATTTCAAATAATTACTAAATTATCGATGATTGAGTAACATATCCAGATCAGAGCTGATATTTTCGAAAAATGTATAATCTGTAATCAGGTAATTACCAGGTGTAATAGTATCCAGAAATCCATACCAATATACTACCATTCCCGGTCCGTACAGGTCTTCATAGAACTGGAACTGCTTTTTCTGGTACCGATTATGTTCTTTCTCATCTGCAAACACTGCCTTGCTTTCTATCCATCTTACTTTATTACCGTTAATTTTCATAGGTTCATGAAGGAGAAAGTCAGGGGTTTTTGTATTGGGTTCTTTGTTCAGATCTGATTCGGTGAGAAAATCCAGGTCGTCCCCTTTAAGCCATTTATAGATGAGTTCTTCTCCCAGTTTACCGTGGTTGCTTTGCATGACATGAGCCTTAGGAGAAAAACAAAAATCCGTGTCAATTGCCCGGTTTATTTCATTTTTCAAACGTTTGTTGTGTAAAAGATCCGGGTTTTTAATAATAGATTTACTTTTCAAACCCATTTCTTTGAGTATTATTGAAGCGGTAAGTACAGGCGGGAAATCATGCTTATGAGCAATATCCATGATCGTGGCTCCTTTTTTCCATGACTTGACCAGGGCAGGAGCTTTATGCATCATCCGGCTATGATTCTTTCTCACGTTTCTGACTATCTTTTGGTGAAAAATATTAGAAACAGTACTTGAATATAGTGAGAATTCCAGGGAAATTTCATGAATATGTTCAGGAGAGTTCAGTTCCTCATAGATTTGCTGATATGTTTTTATATCCATCTTAAGTGAATATTATTTTTTTAATGTTATTTATAATTTAATTATTCTATTTTTCAAACACTGGTCTTGTACCGTAGGATCGCTGCCATTCCGCCAAAGGCATTCATTAACTGGGCACCCTCTTCAAAATCCATTGATATAAACTCGATACGTGTACTCATCTGGTCGGCCAGTGTGGAAAGTTCATTTATCACATCTACTAATTCTGTGATCTTTACGACTCCCTGGCATTTCTTACATGGAGGTAATGAAGGTTCATCTTCACCCGCTTTACGGGTAACGGTCACTGCACTTACATCACTGCATTGGCTGCAACGCGTGGATAACCTATCACGTCTGAGATCTTCTGACATAAGCAATACTTCAACAGATCCCATCTGCAGGTTCTTACGCACCTCATCCTCTCCATATGCAGCAAGTCCGCTATCTCCCACCAGCTCTTTTAGGAACCTCTCCATATACTTTTTTTCCTGGACTACCTCCACATTCATTAAAGCTTCAGAGGCATTGTCCACAAGTTCGGACAATCCGCTCTCATCAGTGTATGAAGTATCGAACAGGCCCAGGATCTTCCTTTGCAGCTCATGGTGCAGGAATTCACCACTTTCGAATTCCTCTTTTGTTGGAGAAGGGCCTCCAATCAGTATTGCTTCCAGGTCCTTATGATCCACTTCCAGAAAGATCTTGCTAGCTGAATCACCTATTCGTTTATAGAAATCATGAATCGCGATAAGGCGCAGCTGCTGGAACCTATGCGCACTCTGGCCGCCCTTTCTTTGCTTACCAGGCACTGATGAGGTCATGTGGTCCCTGGCCTCCATTCGCTTACCAGTCAACAGCCCAACAGTCGCTTCCCTTCTATCCAGCACCAGCAGACCATAGGTCCGCTTATCCTTCAGCATATCTTCAAGCGTTTCAAGATAAAATGACGAATCACAATGGTATTTATATGAGACTAAGGGTTCCGGAGGTTCTATATTATAACTCTGAAGATCGGTCTTATTGCTGCCCACATCTACTGCACCTGTAAAATATACAATTCCATCTTCAGGAACCTTGTGGAGATAACGTAACCTGGACATGAGGCTCTCCAGTGCACTTTGAACATTGGTCTTGGTAAGCTTTGATTTGATGTTGGCAGCCTGACCGTGTTCATCCCTGAGCTGGGCTACCACATCTGAGATTTTCTTATCATGGGGTATGTATAAAGAGATAAGTTCAGTGCCTCTTCCTTTCTTTGATCTTATCTCTTCGAGCTGACGTTTAAATTCATAACGTTTATGGGCTTCTGATTCTGACATGTATGATGTTATCTCCGAATAAAACAGGTGCTAACATACATGGCATCGCCTATATAGATTTTCTTACCTAATTTTATTCAAATATCTTTTACATACATCAATCCTATCAATATTACATTAATCTTATATACAATGTATAATGTTGTACATCAATGCACACATACATACATACATACAATTGAGATAACGTGATACCAAAATGCACAAAATAATAGACGAGATAATTTCATCAACCGAAATACGGGTTAAAAACATCCGGAATAATGATACTGGAATAACTTCTTCGGTAAGAAGCCTTGCTCAGTCCATTTTATCTGCACAGGGCAATCACTGTATTCCTGTAATTGCTGAAGTCAAACCTGCTTCGCCAACTACTCATAATAAGGATGTGACGAGCTTAGATGCAGCCAGGATAGCCCGGACAATGGAAAGAGCGGGAGCAGCTGCGATCTCGGTACTGACAGAACCCCGGTTCTTCCATGGAAGCCTGGAAAATCTAGAGCAGGTTCGAAGTGCTGTGGACATCCCTGTGCTACGGAAAGATTTCATTATTGACCCTAAACAGATCTATGAAATAGAGAGCGATTTGATCCTTTTAATAGCAGGAATACTGGGGCATCGTCTCCCTGAATTTATCAGAATTGCAGCACAAAGAGGACTCCAACCCCTGGTGGAAGTGCATAATGAAATTGAACTTATGGCTGCACTGGATACTGATGCCGAGATAATAGGTATTAACAATCGCAATCTCAATACCATGGAAGTGGACCTGGCTACTACAGAAATTCTGGCACCTATTATCAGGCAGTACGATCCAAACAGGATAATAATAAGTGAAAGCGGCATACAGTCCCCTGATGACGTAAGACGGGTAATTGGGGCT
>DATKUV010000144.1:0-5970 GCA_035530415.1 Candidatus Nanoarchaeia archaeon
TTGATAAGGATTCACTGATCAAGCAAGTCAGTAAACTTGGAGATACTATTTTTAAAGTAAATGATGTCAATCTCCAAATAGATGATGATATTTTCATTCCCCTTGGAGTGATAAATTCTGTAAGACGTGAAGCTGTCCAGCAACTTGAAATTAATCGAGTGGAACATTATCGCAGAAAATGTGTGCCGATCAATCCGGACAAGAGTGAAGCACTGTCAAATATCAGGCAGGACAAACCCCGATTATCCATACGTGTGACTGACCCGGATGCCATTTATGCAGCTGTTTTAGGCGGAGCCAATAGGGTTTATGTAGATCTCGAAGGTCTCATTCACAAAGAGGACAAAACAAATATTGCAATTGAACAGGCACACGAAGCAAAAGTATCTGTGTATATCAGATTGCCAGATATTCTAAAGGATGCTGATCGGAGTCTTATAAACAGCACCCTTGAAAATCTACAGGGATTTGACGGTATAATGGTAACCGGACCAGATCAGATATTAATGTGTGAGGAAAAAATCCATGTACCCATAGTTGCAGATTATTCTGTCAATGCTTTCAACCATGAATCACTGGTTTTGCTCACCAGTTTAGGAATCAGCGGGATTACGATCTCTCCTGAACTTACGCTGGACGAGATCATGGACATACCTTCGGGATTTGATAAGGAATGTCTGGTCCAGGGGGCCGTGCAGTTAATGATATCAGAACATTGTATATTTCGGGGGAGCAAGGGATGTACCGGTTCCAAAAACATTGCTGCAAGTAGTAACATCATAAAACCCTGCGACAGCCTAAATAATATTGTAGATGAAAAAGGATTCATTTTCCCTGTAAGATGTGATACAATGTGCAGGACCCATATTTACAATTCCCGGGAACTTTGTATGATCGATCGCTTGCCTGCAGTGCTGGGTGCTGGGATTTCTGCTTTGAGGATAGAGGGGATGCATTATGATATCGAACAGGTGAAATATATCACAATGTTGTATCGCCAGGCTATTGACAGCTACCTGGAAAATCCCAATGATTTCGATGGATGGAATTATCTGGAAAAGGTGAAGGAGATGTTCCCTCAGGGTCTGACCAAAGGTCACTATTTCAGAGGTGTACAATGACGAAAGTATTCATGTCAGGTTCTATGCGCGGAGGCAGGAGATTGCTTGATACATATAAGTTCATATTAGAGGTCCTGCTGTCTTCGGGAGCTGAAGTGTTGAGCCAGCATGTGGCACGGGATACTATCTTTGAAGAAGAGCAGGGGATGAGCGAAGCAGAGATATTTATGCGGGACATGGGTGGTGTTGAGCGATGCGATTGTCTGGTTGCTGAAGTAACAGTTTCCTCAATAGGGGTTGGTTATGAGATCTGTCATGCCGTAGGTCTTGGAAAACCTGTGCTTTGTGTGTATGAAGAAGGGGCAAAGGCCTCGGCTATGGTGCTTGGGAATAAAGGGGTTGTGGCAAATAGCTATAAAAGTGATAATGTACTTCGGGACATCATTGTAGGATTTATTGATGAGTTTTGATATATTTGGAAAATATTCGGTTTATTCAATACCATACATATCTTTCAGCCCGTGCCCGGTACCCATGCACACCACGATCTTTCCTTTCAGCCGATCAGAGATCTTCCTCGCCCCTGCATAAGCTACAGCACCACTGGGCTCCACAAAAATACCATGCCTGCCAAGAAAATCCCTGGCTTTAATTACTTCGTCATCAGACACGCTTACACCCATACCTTTAGTCTCCCTGATAGCGCTCAGTGCCCCCAGCCCGTCTATGGGGTCTCCGCAGGCAATGGCTGTTGCCACGGTTTGTGGGTCGTCGACAGGCACAATATCCCTGGCGCCCGATTTCCAGGCATCCACAACAGGCTTGCATTCATCCACCTGAACGCCTATTATGGATGGTTTATGCTCGATAACGCCCACCTCATACATATCATTAAATGCTTCAAAGATTCCCCACAATAATGTACCGTTGCCAATAGGAGCAATCACCATATCAGGTACGCGCCAGTACATCTGGTCAGCTATCTCGAAGCCTATGGTTTTTGTACCTTCACCTCTCCAGGGATAATCCCCTGTCAAGAATGAGTCCGGATGGTTGAGCACATATTCTTCGGCCAGGTTCATGGCTACAGCATAGTCGCCCTCTACATATTGAATCTCGGCTCCATAGGCTTTGATCTGCTTTATCTTGGATGACCCTACTATATTGGGAATGAATACTATACAATCAAGACCCGCATAGGCTGCATAAGCCGCTATTGAGGCTCCCATATTGCCAGTTGAGGCTACCACCACCTGTTTTTTCTCATTTTCCAGGGCTTTTGTAATTTCGAGGGACGAACCCCTGTCCTTGAAGGAACCGGTAGGGTTCATTGCTTCGTATTTTATTAACAGCCTTTTACATCCGATCTCATCAGTCAGCGATTGATTTTCGAGCAGTGGGGTGCCGCCTTCGTTCATGGTGATGATCTTGGAGAGGTCGCGTATAGGTAAGAAAGGCCAGTATTTCCAGTGGGATGGACTTCCCCTTTTAAATGAATCAGTAAGAAGGGAGTTTCGTATTGAGTCATAATCATATTCTACATCCAATCCCGAGTTGCAATTTGAGCACCTGGGAATGGGCTTGTTCTCAATCTCTTCCGGGAGATGAAGCTTATTGCACTTAAAACACCTGAAACCTGTAACATAAACCATTTTTTACCATCCTTGATTTTTCAGTTATCTTTTGATTTGGATTTTAGCTTGACATATTTATGAGCCGGCTTCATTTTACATTTTGCAGGCTCTTGTTGCTCGAAAAGTAATTCTTCCAGCTCTTCGTCTGTAAGTTCCTTATTTTTAAGCATAATGGAAATTAGAGTCTTATAGTATTTAAATTACATTTGCGCCAAATCACATCCTGGAATAAACAACAATGATTTAAATCAGATCAACTATATTAGCCTTCAAAATGATAAATAGAGGGATTTTATTTTGAAAATAATAGGAGGACCTGCATCACAGCTTCTTGCCAGCAGGGTTGCTAAATCCCTGGACTGTGACCTTGCCCTGTGCGAATATAAAACATTTCCTGATAATGAGATGTATGTTCGGATCCTGGATGATATTGGTCAGGATGTTGTAATCATACAGAGTACAGCTACCGATTCGGATTTTATGGCACTGCTCCAATTGATCGATGCAAGCAGTTCAGCTGAGAAGGTACATGTGGTCATTCCCTACATGGGCTATGCCAGGCAGGATAAACAGTTCAAACCGGGTGAACCCCTCAGTGCCCGTGCCGTTGCCCGAACGATAATGGCTGATAATGTAGTTACAGTAAATATTCATGAACATTCCGTACTTGATCATTTTAATTGCAATACTATAGATATTAATGCAGCACCGCATATTGGAAAATATCTAAAAGAATTGGATCTGAATTCACCTGTCTTGCTTGCACCTGACAAAGGAGCTATAGATATTGTAGCTTCCGCAGCAGTTGAATTTGGGACAGAATATGACCATCTTGAGAAGAAACGGCTCAGCGGCGATACTGTGCAAATAACTCCAAAGAATCTTGATGTGGCAGGTCGTGATGTGGTAATATTGGATGATATGGTGGCTACAGGTGGTACTGTGGCTGAAGCAGTTAGCATGTTAAAGGTTCAAGGTGCCACAAAAGTATATGTTGCCTGTATACATCCGGTGCTTGCAGGAAGTGCGCTAATAAAATTATATCATTCCGGAGTAGTGGATGTAATAGCAACTGACACATTAGAAAAAGCGGTTAGCAAAGTAAGTGTTGCATCATTAATAGCCCATACCTTGAAAGGTTTATAAATCTATGAATTCCCCACAAAAATTAAACCTCATGGCTCCGGCAGAATCAATGGCCACTGCCGTTAATGTAATTGAAGCTGGGGCTGATGAAATTTATCTTGGCCTGGAAACCCCGGGTTTTATTAACTTAAATCTATCAGGCAGGGGAAGAAGCTGTAATGTTGATACTGCAGAAGAACTGAAAAAAATAGTAGAATATGCCCATAATAATGATGTATTAGTTGATTATACAGTCAATACCCCTTTCATGGCTGATTCAATTGAAACTGAATACATTGAACATGTAATGCGGGGAGTTAATGCAGGAGTGGATGCACTTATTGTTGGGGAATTCGGTGCCCTTGTCTTGTTGCATGAACTTAACCTTGGACTGCCAATCCATGCCAGTGTCCTTTTAAATAATTTCAATAAAGGCCAGATCCAAATGCTTGCAGAAATGGATGTGGCTAAAGTTGTTTTACCGTTTAAGATAACTATTGAAGAAATTGAAGAATTATCAGGTCTTGGGGTTGAATTGGAGGTCTTCGGCCAGTTCGGTTGTTCAAACATCAATGGGACCTGTCATTTGATACATAATGCTGATGAGTCAGTTCAACTTGGCCTTCCATGTAGAGCAAATTATAGGGTTTCCACTGATGGTAGGCTGCATGCCATTTTAGATGCAGGTACTGATTGTTCGTTATGCAGTCTTGGTCAGTTGATTGATGCGGGGGTATCAGCCCTTAAGGTGGTAGGCAGGTGTATGAATCCAGAGATGATAAGAACAATAATTCAGACATATCGCAGCGGCATTGATATGACAAATAACGGAGCATCACCTGAAGAGATCAAAGCATGGGTATTAGGTGAATTTCCTGTCTGGATGATGCTATGTGACCAGGATAGATGCAAATATCTTGAAACACCAATCAATAGATCGTTTGTTTGAATCAGGTTTACCATGATCGAGATAAGAACTGCAGATTACTCAAAACTTGAAAATATTCTTAGCCTGGCTGACAAATTTAACCTGCGAGTCGGTCTTGGCAGCGAGAGCTGTGTACATAAACTGCCTGGTTTGAACATTTTAAGAAATACAATATCTCAGGTAGCTAATTTGACAGTAGTTACCCCCATCACACCGCAGAAGCATTATGAGTGGATGTTGGATTATATTAACGAGCTGCCTTCAGGAGTAAAATTGGTAATTAATGACGCAGGGATACTGTATTCATTAAATAAAACAAAATCCTTTGACAGATTCGATAAAATAATAGCAGGCAGGGGGATAGTTCATACTTCAGAGGCCTGTCCCTGGGTAGATCATCTTTTGCGGGACGAAACAGAACATATTAAGGAGGCTTTTCTACAGACTAACCTGAATTACAGTAGAACCCGGGATTTTTTCAAAAAAATGGGGATGACTGGAATGGAAACCGATCTGGAATCCCGGACTGTCAATGCAGCGCTTAAGACAGGACTGCCCGTTTCTGCTCACATCGAATATATTGCCGTGTCTTATGCGAGATCATGTCACACATCCAGATTCTATAAAGAACAGCCTCCCGCATGCATTCACCGATGTAATAATCCTATTGAACTTGAACTGATCGATATGTTCGATCTTTCCAGTGTCCCACCAGGGTTTGCCCAGCCCAGTCCTGAAATGATGGAGATATATCCTCATCTTTACTTGCTTGGAAATACTATTTTTATGAAAAGTAACTGCCAGGATATAAAAGGTCTTGAGCAGGTAATTATTAATGCGGATATGTACGATATTGAGGGTTTGACAAATAAAATATTGTCAATAAAATAATTTCAATATTCAAGATACAGATATTCTTTTGTCAATGGATCAAAAGCAATCTTTTCACCCATCAGATTCCTATCATACCCGGGATAACCATACTTTCCAGCCGTTGCATCAAGCACAATGCAGCTCTGGTTATTTATTTCGTAATATGTAATCTGTTGATCATCAAGAAGTTTCTGGATCGAATAATAGAAATTAAATTTCAGATCAAATTCGATTATAGCTTCATCCGGATTATCGTTTTGCAGGATGATTCCACCACGTGTCGTTATGTGATCACACGTATCACTGATCCTGAGCACATTTAGATTAGCACAGGATGTAAAATGCTCAA
>DATKUV010000145.1:0-6935 GCA_035530415.1 Candidatus Nanoarchaeia archaeon
TGGTTTTATTTACGAATGACAGGAAAGAAAGATTTGAATCAGAAACCCCAAATCCGTGAGTATCCGTCAAATCCGTGTCATCCGTGTTCCTTTCTCCTTGATGAATACTATTTCATCAATCCAAACAACCATGCCCATAACCCAGCTTGTTCCATATCCTGCTATCACATATGCGCCTCAGTTTATGAAATCATGACTGGTTTAAAATGATCCTCCAAATCCACCACCACCCGAACTTCCTCCCCCGAATCCTCCACCCCCTGAGCTTCCACCTCGGCCTGAACCGCCAGAGCCGCCCCTGGTCCAGAAAATTGATTTATAGCCGTGCTTTTTGTTCCATTTTTTTGATTTCTGATATTTTATTACACTTTTTACAAATAATATGATGAATATGCCAAATATCAGAAATAGCCATTTTGGAATGTTATTTCCATTACCACCTTGTTTCATACTATATTTAGAGATTACTTCTTGATTTCCATCAAGAAGTTCTTCGATTACCAGCATTGACTCGTAGATGCCCTTGCCATATTCCCCATTTTTGAAATTGGGTGCGATTATCCTCTCTCCGATATTTACCTTCATACTGTCGGTAATAGTACCTTCAAGCCCATAACCAACTTCAAATCTGTATTCTCGTTCTTGTTTTGTTACAAGAATCAATAAACCGTTATCTTTATCTTTTTTACCTATACCTGCCTGTTCAAAAAGTCTTAATGCATACATTTCCCTTGATTCCCCTTCAAGAGACTCTATGGTTACAACAGCAATCTCCACAGTCGTTTCTTTTTCTATTTTTTCAGCTAGCTGGGTTATTTTTGTTTCATATTCAGGGTTTATTATGTGAGCATTGTCAGTGACAAAACCTGTCAGCTGTGGATAATTGACGTCCTTCGCTGTGGTATCTTGGATAGTAGGTGATTGATTTAATGGAACAGTATCAGATTGTTGATCATGTGAAATTTCAAAATTTATTTTCCCCGTACAACCAGAAATTAAAATAATACTGATTATCAAAATAAAAATTATGAATAGTTTCTTTATTTAAATCACCCTGTTTTGACTTTATTTTCGATAAAGAATGAAGGGTAACACACCTTCTTTTTAGATAGCATCTACGGATTCTATGAATATCCCAAAAAGGTACATCGTCCATTAAGTTTTCCATTCACTTTATCTGTTAACTTTGTTAGCCAAATATAAAGTTTTGTACGTTTCATCATTAATAAATGTTAGATTAAATGTGCTTAATTATTAACATAAAAATATTTAATTCCACATATTTAATTGGGGAATATTTAGAATTAGTACATACGAAAGTAATTCTTGTTTTCAATATGCTATTATGAGCATGAATCTCCCAGCATCGATGAGGAGACTCGGTTTTTTTATTTTCTTTGGATTTCCAGTGATTTGTATATTTATTACGTGAATTATCTCATGCAGTGCAAATGTGACATCATAAAAATTCTAATTTATTTCCACTTCTACTAAATAAATCGTATTTCCCTTTAAAGCAAGATAATGAAGATTATTGGGGGAGGTGAAAATAGACATCCCATTATTGTCAATAATAACATCATATTTTTTTCCTTCCTTTCCATCAACCACTACCACAATTTGATTCCTGTCCACTGAAGCTCCGTATGCTAGCCGTTTACCATCGGGGCTGAAAATAATAGAACCCTGGGCAATGCCATTGTATTGCTTATCTTCTTTTCCATCCACAACTACAAACTGTTTATTCTCTTCCCGAACTACATAAGCTAGATGCCTGCTGTCTGGGCTGAAGGTGATAGTAGTTCCAAGGCCACCATAATGTTTCTCTTCTTTTCCATTCATCACAACAAACATATCATTGCCTACTATGGCTGAATAAGCCATTTGTGTACTATTAGGGCTGAAGATAGGAGTACCCTCCATGATACCATCATATCGTTTCTCTTCTTTTTCATTCAAGACTACGAATTGTTTATCACCTTCAATAGCCACATAGGCCACATTCTTACTATCAGGACTGAAAAAGCGACCAAATCCTATAAAATCGTATTTTTTCTCCTCTTTTCCATCTATGACTACAAATTGTTTATCACCTTCAACAACCACATAGGCAATTCGCTTGCTATCGGGACTGAATGTGAGACTGTCCCTTCTGATATTGTCATATTGTTTCTCTTCTTTTCCATCTACTATTACAGCCCACTTATTACCGATCTTCGCTGTATATGCTATATGTGAACTATCAGGACTGAAATTGAAAGATGCTCCTCCTATGCCATCATATTTCCGGTCTTCATTTTCATCAACAACTACAAATGATTTATCCCCTTGTTCAGCTATATATGCCAATCGTTTGCTGTTCGGACTAAAATGAATAGTCATTCCAATTCCATCATACTGCTCACCTTCTTGCCCATCAATAACTACAAACACTTTATTATCTCGTTGAGCCGCATAAGCACTTATCTTACTATCAGGACTAAAAACAAAACTACCCATTCCAATATTATTATATTTTTTTTCCTCCACTCCATTTATGACTACAAAAAACTCATCATCTTTTTCAACTTCATAGGCCAATCGTGTGCTATCAGGACTAAAGATAAGACTATCATTTACTAGACCATCGTATAGCTTCTGTTCTGCTCCATCCACTATAACACAGCGTTTATTCCCTTTTTTTGTTATAAAAGCTACGTGCTTATTATCTGGACTTATTTTTATTGATTCTTGTATCGAAGATGAATCAATTTTAGCAACGATTTTTTCTGATACAGTCCAATCAGGCAGTTCTTCTGTCAGTTGTTTTTCGGTTTGAGTTTCCTCTTGAATACAACCACTAAATAAAATACCTAACAAAAAAAAAACAATTAGAGAGTATTTCATATGTTTCACATGAACTTTCATATATTTTTAATTTTTTGATAATATCAGCGCTGTTTCCACAACCTTTGGTGTTTTTACCAAGATTGGGGGTGGGGAATTTTTGACCGCCGTTGACAGGATGGACTTACTTAGCGCTATTTCGAACAGCCCCTGTTTCCATCTCATTTTGCAGAAGGCAGCACACTTGCCACAATGGCCAGAACAGGCCCGATAATAAGGCCTGCCCAGGTGAAGAGACCTACAATACCAAGCAAAGTCATTGTTACCCTGGTTTTCGGATCGATCCTCTCCTGTGTAGCTATTCTAATTATGACAATTCCCGCAATGATGGGAACAATAACAAAGAACAGGGTGATTAACACCTGGGATGTGGGTGCAGCCCGGCTCAAAGCAATAAGCATCTGCATCATCGTCATAGCACTGCCGCCAATATAGAACAGGCCTGCAAAATAACCAATCCAGCCGAACAGGTTATTTCGAATGTGGTTCAGGAAGAACAATCCGATGACAAGGACTGCCAGCATGGGAGCAAATATGTAGCCAGGAGGCTGACCTTCCCATAAGTGGATCGTGATAACATCCCATGGAACACGGATCCATTCCATAAAACCAAATTCTTCCCTGTAACCTATTGCCAGTCCATAGGAGCCTCTGAGCGATGGTTCATACACAGCAATATAATAGGTACCCGTTTCATTAACAACCATATCCATATCTATTACATTATAATGAGCAGCCGGAGTGAACGGTTCGTATGATGCTTTGCCGGGATATCTGCTTTTAACAACAAGAACTCCTGCATCCCCGGGGATTTCAATGTAACCGGGGATCGTCCCCCGGGATGAAATGCCAGGACCCATGACCACAAGCGTAGGAGTGAAATTGTTCTTGCCGGGAGTAAAAAGACTAACATGGAGCTTCTGCCCCTGCTGCAAATGGAACTGAAAATAATGGGCTTCTCCGGCTTTATGGAGTTCATCATATATTACCCAGGATTTGAGAGGATCATGGATAAGGGTGGCCATTTCAAGTCTTTCATTATCACCGGCAATCACTGGTACATGGCCCAGACCTGTTCCGATACAATAGAACAGGACCAGACAAAGAATGGTTTTCTTCATTGTTCAGGATCCTTTTTCCCTATCTTTTGAAGTCTTAACCGTGCCTGGCCGATGGTGAGGTTGGGTGGGACCCCTTTCGGGCAGATGTGTCTGCTTGAATCGTGATCCTTCTCCCTGGAGTCGATCCCTGAGCTGCCACCGAGTGTAAGCGTAAAGGATGCAACTTTGAGATGACTGCAGTATTAAATCTGGATCTTAACGCTTCGATGGCCGTCCCGAGTCCTGTCAGGCCTCCACGAATAATGATTATATCGTATTGATGGATTGTTGGATCTGGTATGTTGCTAACCCCCTGCTGGCAATAATAAGAATGTTGTTTATGCTTTTTAATTATTTCTGTATTATTTGCTGCCATGAACATCAAAAAAAAGCAAATTATAAAAATTATCTGCTCATTCTGAAGAGTATTCATACATCATCGGTTAAGAAAAAAGGATCTCTTCAAGATCGTGTGGGTAAATTTACACTATTTAAGCTGGAAGTCAAATTTATCTTTGCGTTCTTCGCGGTGAAACAGTATAAACATCACTTAATACGACTACGTTTATTTTATATCACCGCAAAGTCCGCGAAGAATCCAATCATTATCATTTGGCTAATATACCCACTCAATGTTAAATAGAGCCAGAAAAAAATGGGATGGAACACGAATAATACAGATTGGCACTGATAAAATATCTGTGGCATCCAGCCAGCATCAAATATAACCAGGATGCCCAACAATTTCTTAAAGAAATATTCAATACCTTGATGGTTCTCTATGGAAACCCATTAGCCGATATATCTAAGATCATCATCAGGACATATTTCTCGTGGTTTTTGCATTTGTTCGATTTCAATGATCTTGGCCATAATGCGTTCCATTTCTTTTGCTCTTTCTTCAAGTGCATAGGTATCCATTTCAATTCCCAGGATCTTGCATAACACGGATAATACAGCCTGTGCGCTTTTTGGGTCTACCAAATAGCCTGATGTAGTACCCATAAGACAAGCAGCATCGATATTTCGCTGTTTACCCATACCCAATAACAAACCTGAAACGCCAATTATACCTCCAGCAGGTTCATTATCTTTAAACTGGACACCGTATTCTTTCAATTCCTCGACCAAATCAACATTATTTACTGAACCCAATACTTCCTCTTCCTCATTAAGCTGGCCTGTGCCATATCCACCCAATGTATACATACGTTTAACATTGTATTCTTCAGCTATATCCAGAATAATGTCTGTAATTTCATAATGACCTTCATTGGTAACACTTTGATGATCGCCCACAACGATTAACAAATCCCGACCAGAATCTGACTTGTGAGCATAAATCTCATTTTTTGCAAGTTCAACTGTAAAATCTTCTTTAACCAGCACCTGGGGTGGAAAGTGTGGTGAAAAAATCTCAACGATCTTTTCAGTTTCCAATTCTTCAACCATATGTTCTGCCACAAGTTTGCCCACATGACCCACTCCAGGGAGTCCTTCAATTAGAATAGGGTCGTTAAGTTCGACTTTTTTGAAAATGTTAACTATAGTTTCTTTCATATATATCAGGCCTTTTTTAATTGTTCTTTTAATAATCGCCTGTATTTGCCGTACCTATCTTCCATTGAAAACCGTGCTGGTCTTGGATTAATTATTTTTTCTCCGCAATAAGAGCACTTGTCTTTTAAGGTATAGGCATTGCACTTTGCACATTTATTGATATGTTGCCCCATAAAAAGCCTCAGGCCTTTGCTTCGTGATGCCTGTGGAAAGTTCCCGTACCTTTAGCTTTTTGGACAATATTAATAGCCATATCAGCTGAAGATTTAAGTACGCTTTCTGCTTTTTTATAATCTGGGGCTGTCACATGTATCCTGTATCTGGGAGCTCCCACATAGGCCACTTCTACATTGACATCATCATCAACTTTGACCTTGGATGCTGCTTTTAAGGATTTATTTATTACATCCACTCCATCAGGAAGTGGACATGTGAGATCTATGTATCCGGATATCTCCACGTAAGGGATCTTAATATTATCAGATCCTACTCTGCTGATCGCTTCAGCGTGTTTTTCATCAACACCTACTTCGATCAGGCTATCGGGTCCATTACGCATCCCCTCTTCAAAAGCATCGAAGACATTTTCAAATGCTTCATATAGCAGGTCAATGAGCTTTTCCATTTCTTCAGGCCCTGTTTTCGTAGTCTCTGCTACATACGAAATCCATTTTTCGGCTTTTTGCTCATTTTTCCAGGACTGAATTTTTTCCCGGCGCTGATGTTCATTGACGTCTTTAAATGAAAGGTCGATATGTTGTTTGTCAGGCTCTACATTCAAGACCTTACAGACTATTTTCTGCCCTTCCCTGACATGGTCCCTTATGTATTTTACCCATCCGGTAGCCACTTCTGAGATGTGGATAAGGCCTTCTTTGTTACCGTATTCGTCAAGTTGGGTGAATGCACCAAAGTCTTTAACTTCGACAACTGTACAAACTACCAGATCGTCCAGTTCAGGCCAGCCTTTACGTTCCATATTCTCTCCGATTTATTTTATTCAAGTACTTCCAAGATCTGGGTTTTAATAATGGCCTTTCCGCCAGCTGGTTCTGCTAATGTGCGTCCGCAGACATTGCATCCAACAATGCTGCTGGCACTGCCGAATATCACCTGTTCGTTATCGCAGTCATTGCATTTGACTTTGAGAAATCTGCTTTTTGGTTTTTGTAACATGTAATTCTACTCCTTAAATTCGAATTTGCCTGCTCTGAAGCACTTCTTCTGATATGCTTTTTTACATGCAACACATCGGTATCTCAATGCAACTTTCTTGGTAGGTTTGTCGCCGCCCGGTACTTTTGAGAATTTGCCAGAGTTGCCTATACCTGTTTGTCTCTTTCTCTGTCGTGTGATCCTGGTCATGGACGAAGCTTTTCCTTTCTTGAC
>DATKUV010000146.1:0-5554 GCA_035530415.1 Candidatus Nanoarchaeia archaeon
TATGGCAATATTCATTCTGTTGATTTCTGCCTTTGTAATAAATTCCTATATTGCTGATAAGGATATAAAAAATGAGATCGAGTTTCTTTCAAATCAAGCATCGATTTTCGAAAAAACCAGTCAATATCAGAAATCAATAGACCAAGGAAATAAAATTCTGTCCATAATTTCATATGAAGAATATCCTTATGAATATGGCTCAACTCAAAATGAGATTGGTGAGGCTTACTGTAGTTTGGCTGCGTTCCAGGACAATGAGATTAATCTAAAAATGGCCATTAATGCACACCAGGAAGCTCTAACGATCTTTACAAATGAGAGTTATCCAATTGAATATGCAAAAACTCAGAAGGATCTTGGCGTTGCATATTATAATCTGGCTGAGGTCCGGGATAAAGAAAAAAATCTTAACCTGGCATTAAAAGCTTCAAAAGAGGCTCTGAATATCTATTCACGTGAGAAATATCCAGTTGAGAATGCAGACGTCCAGAACATCCTCAGTCAGATATACCTGGGATTAGCCAAAGTCCGGGATAAAGAAAAAAACATAAATATGGCAATCAATGCATCCCATCAAGCCTTAACAATTAATACAAAGGAAGATTATCCGGAAGAATATGCCAGAACTCAGAATAGCCTCAGTCTTATCTATCTCGAGCTTGCACGGGTCAGGGATCCAGAAATAAATTTGAACATTTCTCTTAATGCTTCAAATGAAGCTTTGAAGATCTTTACCATTGAAAGTCACCCACTTCAATATGCCAATACGAAAAAGAATATGGGAAATGCATATTCTGCCTTTTCAAACATCAGAGATCCAGAGGAATATCTTTCTATGGCAATTATGGCTTCGGATGAAGCTTTATTGATCTTTACAAATGACAGTTATCCCATCGACTATGCAGAAACTCAAATTATTCTTGGGAATTCCTATCGGTTGTTGGCCGAAATTCACGATAATAAAAAAAATTTGAATGATGCTGTCGAAGCGTTCGATAAGGCTTTGCAGATATTTTCAATTGAAAAATATCCCATTAATTATGCAAAAACCCAAAATAATCTTGGGCTTGCATATCAAGGTTTATCGAAAAATGAAAATACGAAATTGCATCTGAAACTGGCCATAGATGCATACCAAGAAGCTCTGAAGATATATACGAAAGAGAGTTATCCAATAGATTATGCCGATATCCAGAATAACCTGGGACTTGCATACCGTGATCTTGCCGAAATTCAGGAACCGGAAAAATATCTTGGCATGGCTGTCATTGCTTACAATGAAGCAATGACTATCTTCACTAAAAATAGTTATCCTATAAAGTATGCTAACATACAGGTTGATCTTGGTAATACCTATCAAAACCTGGCTGAAAATCAAGATCCAGATAAAAATCTCAATTTTGCCTTAATTGCATATCATAAGGCCCAGGAAATTTATACAATCGAGAGTTACCCCATAGAAAATAGACTTATTCAGACCAAGCTGGATCATGCACAGGATGATTTGCTCAATAATAATTCCTGACTTAGGATAAAAAAAAGTGGTAGATGAAAGAGCAGAATCCGAAAAGAGAAGAAGGTAGTGTCTTGGTGAAAATGTGTTGCTGGATAACAAGGATTACCTCAATGGGAGGTACTGAAATCCTAGAATCTACTTGTCTCTAAACTTATGAGATATAGAAATACTAGCCCCAGCACCACAATAATCCAGAATATCCATCGCTGAAACCTTATTCCCCCAATAATATCTATTGTCACCACGCGGACCCCGTTGAATCCGTGATAGATCATCAATATCAGCAGGATCAAAAAGAAATTGCCTGATAGCACAAAATCGAATACCTGGTCCAGGGGTGTCCTGACATTTCTGAAGTGGAAACCCCACATATGTACCAGCAGGTACAGTACCAACAGCAATCCTGTGATCCTCTGCAGCAGCCAGGACCACATCCCGGCCCCTGTATAAGTATTAATTTTAATGCTTTTTCCCTCTGCTGATTGCTTTTTTGATCTTCTGGATCGGGATCTGCTTCCGCTGTGAGATTATACCCTGGGTGGGTGTAACCTTTTTGGGACATACTGCCGTGCATTTGAACACTACATCGCAGCCCCATACTCCAGATTCATTATCAACGGCCTCAAACCGGGCCAGCTTTTCTTGCTCGTGTTCCCTTGGGTCCAGATAGAACCGCCAGGCTTTGGCAAGTACGGCAGGTCCAAGATAGGTCTCATCCCTGTCAGCTGCCGGACACGATCCATGACAGACTGCGCAGAGTATGCAGTTTGTATATACTTCAATCTTCTGTTCCAATTCAGGACTCATGAGATTTCCACCTTCAGGTACATCCTTCCCTGACGAGACCCAGGGTTTGATAATATCCAGCAGTTCATAGAAATGTTCCATATCAACGATCAGGTCCCTGAGCACTTTCAAGTTAGGCAGCGGCTCGATCAATATCTCATCCCTGGCAACCCTCACTATAGGTTTGGCCAGGGGTCCCATTTTTACCGCATCAATTGTCATTTCGTTTTTAGCATCAGCTACCTGGGTGCGGCAGGCCAGTCTCGGCACTTTATTGATAAGCATGGAACAACTGCCGCATACTGCTCCCCGGCATGAATACCTGAAACAAATACTACCATCCAGCTGTTCCTGTACATAGAACAGGGCCTCCATTACGCTCATGCCAGGGATCTCCTCCACCTGGAACGTTTCGTACCATATGCGCTCGCCGTCCTGTCGCCTGATCTTCAGGTTGACCATCAGTATTCCCTCCGCTTGGGCTGGAAGTTGGTTATGGTCACGTCCTTGTACTCCGGTTTGGGACCGTCCGGTGTCTGGTAGGCTAGGGTATGTTTCAACCAGTGTTCATCATCACTCTCCAGAAAGTCGGTCCGGTAATGTGCGCCCCTGCTCTCTTCCCTGACCAGGGCTCCCATTGCAATAACCTGACCCAATTCCAGCATACCTTTGAGCTCAATGGCATTTAATAATTCATAATTGAACGATCTGGCATTACTTTTTACCCGAACAGACCTTCCTTTTTCAATCAACTGCCTGATGGTATCCACGGCTCTCTCCAGCCCTGATCGGTCCCTGAACACTCCCACATCCTGCTGCATGACCGTTCTCAATTCGTCCCGCACAGCGGCAAAATTTTCACCCTCCTCCCCCATCAGGTCAGATATAAATCGTGCTTCATCTTTTAGTGCACCCATATATGCTTCATCTGATGGTGTTTCTTTGCCGGAAATATGATCCGCTGCATGTTCCCCTGCCCTTTTCCCAAATACAATGGTATCAAGCAGGGAATTGCCGCCCAGCCGGTTAGCTCCATGTGCACTTATACAGGCACATTCACCTACAGCATACAATCCTTCCAGAGGTGTCATACCGTTCTTATCTGAACTCACACCCCCATGGAATAATGCTGTCTAGGCTGGATCGGGATATTGTCCCTGACCGGATCCAATCCTGCAAAATCAATACATATCTGGCGAATGCCGCCTAATCTTTCTTGTATCCTTTTTTCTCCCAGGTGCGTGATATCCAGGTGCACGTATCCGCCGGGAAATCCCCTCCCTTTATCGATCTCGGTCTGGATAGCCCTGGCCACGATATCCCGGGGTGCCAGTTCCATGGCCCCGGCAGCATACCTGCTCATGAACCGTTCATGGACATTATTGTACGATACCCGCCTTCTCCGCGGGCCCCCTCAGTGATCAGGATATTTGTCCCCATTAACGTGGTGGGGTGGAACTGGACGAACTCCATGTCCTGCAATGGGACACCTGCATGATAGGCCAGGCTTATGCCGAAACCCCTGTTGATGATAGCATTGGTGGAGCGCTGGTATATCCTGCCATATCCCCCTGTGTGCTTCCCTGCACAATATTTCAACAGCATCCGGTTATGCCAGGTAATCGCTGCCCTTTACTGTATCCAGGGCATGGGCTTCCTAGCTGTCATCGCTTGCCAGCGCGGCATTGATACCGCCCTGTGCCGCCACGGAATGGCTGCGTATGGGATGTACCTTTGATATCACTGCCACATCCGCGCCTCTTGCACTGGCTTCCAGCGCGGCACGTAACCCTGCAAGTCCCCCTCAGATCACGATAATATCATGGACGATCATTTGTGTATCCCAGTCATTTTCTGCGAGTCAAGTAATTCTTCAGCTTCCATCTCGGTAAGCAATCCTGACTCCAGTACCACCTGTTTAATATTTTTATTTTCTTTATAAGCCAGGTGGGCCAGATCTGCCGCCTTTTCATACCCGATTATAGGGGAAAGTGCAGTGATCAATGCAAGACTGGATTCGGCAAGGGCTTTACAGTGCTCTTCATTTGCTGTAATTCCCTTCAGGCACTGCCGGTAAAATGACCCGATGGCACCTGAGAGTATCTCTATTGAATTGAGCAGGTTATATGCTAGGACAGGTGTGAACACGTTCAGTTCCAGCTGACCGGCCTGGGCCGCCATCATGATGGTGGTGTCGTTACCCACCACCTGGAAACACGCCATATCCAGCATCTCGGGCATCACAGGATTGACCTTTCCCGGCATGATGGATGAACCAGGCTGAACTGCAGGAAGCATGATCTCTCCCAGGCCAGCCCTGGGTCCGCTGGAGAGTAAGCGCAGGTCATTTGCTATCTTTATCAAACTGACCGCAATACTTCGCAACCCACCTGATAGTTCCAGTATGGCATTTGCACTCTGGGTGGCCTCGAACGGATTTTCTGCCAGCCTGAATCTCAGGCCTGTTATCTTGTTGACCTCATTCACTGCCACCTGGCCAAAACCGGGAGGGGCATTCAGACCGGTTCCAACGGCAGTTCCGCCCATATTCAATTCTGTCAGGCAGTCCAGGGATTTGAATAAGCATTTGATTCCCAGCTGCACCATCCTGGCATATCCGCTGAATTCCTGTCCCAAAGTCACGGGAACCGCATCCTGTAGGTGTGTCCTGCCCGGTTTTACAATTAATTCAAAATCCTTGGATTTGAAAATAAGACCTTCATATAATTGTATCATTACAGGAAGTAGTCTGCAATTTACGGATTCCATGGCTGCAATATGGATGGCTGTGTGGGTGGTATCATTGGACGATTGGGACATGTTCACATGATCGTTGGGATGGATCACATCATATTGCCCCTTTGTCAATCCCATAAGCTCCAGTGCCCGGTTCGCGATCACCTCATTGGCATTCATGTTCTGGGAGGTCCCGGCCCCTGACTGGTACGCGTCCACTACGAACTGGTCATTAATGGTCCCAATCCTGACCTCAGAGGCTGCCTGGCAGATATATTCGCCAATACCGAAATCCAGTGTTCCCGCAGTCATATTGGCCCGGGCACAGGCCATCTTGATCTCGGCCTGGGCCCTGATAAATGCCGGCGGCAGTTTCAGGGTACTGACCCTGAAATTCCTGATAGCACGGGTGGTCTGGGGCCCGTAGTACACATCATCAGGTACGTCCACCCAACCCAGAGTATCTCGCTCGATCCTGACCATGCTTACTCCTGTGAAAGAGCCTTTTTCAAGGCA
>DATKUV010000147.1:0-11275 GCA_035530415.1 Candidatus Nanoarchaeia archaeon
GACCTCTCTTTCCTTTTGCCAAACTCGTTCCTCCGAATCTAATATCAATTTGATGTTTATATAAATGTTAAATTATCGATCTATAAAAGCTAAAACTTTACAAACTTTTAAATATAGATAAAAGTATGTTTTATATCGCCAACTTTTCATATAAACCTTTCGGTAATTGATTTTTTAACCAGGCATAATCCGGTAAATCTTGTTTTTGAGATTACAATTCGATCTCAAATTGTGGTTTCCCTTCTTCAGTGGGAGGCGCCAGCCAATCCACTACTTTCATGGCTTCATCAGGACTTTGCGCAACAATTTCCACCCAGATACTCCCCAGTGATTCATCCCCAGGTGGGAAACTTACTTTTCCTACAAACGCAGCCTGCTTATTTAAACGAAATGTCACAATATTTCCTCTAATCCCGATGTTGGTTCGGGCAGTATCCAGTATCTTTCTGCATCTGATCAGCTCATGCAGTTTAATTAAAGCTTCATGATTACCAGACCCTACCAGCCTGGGTTTCATCCCTTCCCTTTCCTGGAGATGGAATTCCAATCCTGTGAATATGTTTTCGATGGCTGCCTGTACCTTGCTAAGGTCTTCAGTAGGATTGACAGGAGCCGAAACTTCAATAGTTATAGCGATCATCTGTTTTTCTCCAGGACTTTTTTAACCTTTTCCCTGAACTCGTCCACAGTGCCGTTGTTCTCAATAGTCAGATCAGCCCTTTTAATAGACTCCCTCATCCCCCATCCCAATTCCCTTTCATCACGGATGTGCAGTGCGTCCTCATCCATAAGTATATCATCGGCCCTGCCTCGTTTTTTTATCCTTTCAAGCCTATCATTTTCATTCACATCGATATTGATCAAGAGAAAATCATCCCCGAATTCCTGTTTGAACAAGTCCACTTCCTCAATGTTGCGTACCCCGTCCACAATAGCAGTATCAACATCAAGAGAAGCCAGTTTCGGAATGCACCTTTTAGCAACTGCTGCAAATCCCTCTTCCCTCCTGAGTTTGGTTCCTGTCCCGCCCAGATTTTCATCAGTAGGTTCAAGTCCATGAAGGAGGACTTCCTCTCTTATCACATCTCCCATATTCACTACCTGATAACCCATCTCTTTGACAAGGTTAGCGGCTTCACCCTTACCTGATGCCGGCATTCCTACAAAAGCAATTATCTTCATAATATCATCTCATCTCCGTTTTCTTTTGTCCGTAACCATATGTTTTTGAGACATTTACCCTGAATGAATCTGGCCATATCCAGCAGTTCCTCTCTATTATATATCCATATGTCCTTCATATCCAGGGTATTATCAGGCATCCCTTGCTGGATAACATATGTCAGGTTCCTGGCAGCAAGTCCATTTAAATAAGCAGCAATATCCTGAACCTCTTCAATATCTGCTAATCCCCTGAATACTGTTGTCCTCACCTCCACTTCAATTCCAGAAGCCAAAACTGAATTGAGGGAGCTGATAATATTTTCAACCGTTTTAGTACCGAACTGAATGTCTGATCCAATAACTTTGCTATACCTAACAGGGTCATCAAGAGGTGCTTTAATATCAATGAACAATTTATCAAGGATATTTTCATCCAGCATGTCCTTTATCACATTATACCCAAAACCGTTTGTTTGAAGACCTACTGAAAGCGATTTAGATTTCACGAACCGTGCTAAGGTCTTTAATGCATCAGGCTGCAGGGTCGGTTCACCTCCACTGAAGACTACAGCACTGATATAGGGTGCTGCCTTTTCTATTTGTGATTCTATCTCAGCTATCTTCATTTCGTTCCCATGATCCAGATAAGCATAATTCTGGCAGTAAGGACATCTGAATTGACATCCCCTGAAAAATAGAACAGATGCACTGCGGCCGTGCCAGTCTATTGTAGATATCGGGATGAAATGACCGAAATTGAAAGTCTCTTGCATTGGATACCAATCTTTTATTCATAGTAAGATATATAACTATTACAAACGAAAGCCCTACATCCCAAATTATACCAATATTAACCTAATCAAAACAGGATCATAACATGAACATTGAGATAGATCCCACTATAAAATATGCAGAAGGCTCCCAGAGGGTCTTGAGTGCTGAAGACACATTAAAAAACATTGATGGAGTACTGGATAAGATCGGTGTCACCCGGATTGCCGATATTACTAACCTGGACCGGGTCGGGATACCGGTATTATCAGCTATCAGACCAAGTGCAGCTACTGGAGCGATATCCATCTACAGCGGAAAAGGTTTTGATGAGAGACAGGCCAGGATATCTGCCATAATGGAGAGCATTGAGCGCTGCTGTGCTGAGCAGCCTGAAATCAGTTCTGACATTGAAGATGATACTAAATTCCCGATTTTCACTGACTCGTATGAGAAACTTTCCCAGAAATCAAATACGCTCCATCCTGTTGATCTTTTACTGGCCGAGCCCTTAATGCAGAATACCAGAGTGGAATGGATGATAGGATATGACCTGATGACAAAAGAGAATATCCTGGTACCGTCCAATGCAGTGTTCCACCCCTATAATCCTACGAACGGTGGCGCAAAACTGTTCAGAAGCAACACCAACGGACTTGCTGCAGGCAATACCATTGAAGAGGCCATCCTGCACGGCCTGTTAGAAGTAATTGAACGGGATGCCCTGAGTATTGCCGAGTATAATAAGAATCCGGGACGTGAGATCATACTTACTCCCAGCGATGGTTTAGTCTACGAATTTAAAAAGAAGTTCGAAGTTGCAGGGATTATTGCAAAGGTATGGTTATTGAAACATGATATTGATCTTTGTACTGTAGTATGTGCACTGGATGACTCGGTCCTGAAAGACCCTGCCATGCTGGTAATGGGTGCGGGCTCGCATCTCAGACCTGAGATCGCGGTCTCAAGGGCCCTTACCGAAGCAGCGCAGAGCAGGGTGGTCCAGATACATGGAGCCCGCGAAGATACGGACAGGGAATCAGTGGTCAGGACATTCGGATACGATGCCATGAAGCGGCTGAACCGGTACTGGTATTCAGAGTCTGAAGAGAAAGTGGCGCTATCAGACCTTGAAGACAGATCAGCTGACACGCCTGCCAGAAATATCGAGACCACGGTGGCGGCACTGAAAGGTATTGCCCCCAATGCCATAATAGTGAACATTTCACGAAATTCCATCAATGCCTCAGTGATCAGGGCCGTGCTTCCTACCTTTGAGCAGTATACCCTGGACAGGGACCGCAAAGGCAAACGAATGAAGATAGGACGTAAACCCAGGGAAAAATTCAGGCGGCCGGGTGTATGATCGTTGTGTATACCGGTACAAGTCTCTCATGGGAGGATGCAAAGGAAATATTAGATGCAGATTACCGCTCGCCTGTAAAAAGAAATGATATTAATATCCTGCTGGATAAGGAACATCCTGATATAATCGGGATCATTGACGGCATTTTTTTTGACAGGGCTGCTGTGGCACACAGGGAGATCATACGAGCCTTAAAAGCCGGGGTGATAGTTGTGGGAGGTTCAAGCATGGGGGCGCTAAGATCATCTGAACTCCATTCTTACGGCATGATAGGAGTGGGGCAGATATATGAATGGTACCGTGACGGGTTTATTAATTCTGATGATGAAGTGGCTGTTACCTTCCATCCGGATACCTTGGAGCCGCTTTCAATTCCGCTGGTGAATATAAGGACAACACTGGAAAAAGCTGAAAAGGATGGTATTATCGATTCACATCAGGGAGATGAGCTATTAACAGCGGTCAGGTCAATGTTTTATCCGGACAGGACGTATCATTCCATGATCAAAAAAGGCGTGGAATTGGGGATTGTTCCAGCTGATAAGAAACAGTATCTTATAGATTATTTTGTTAATCACGAAGTTGACATCAAACGGGAAGATGCGCTGCTGGTTATTAAAAAGGTCAGCCAGCTTGCTGAAACCCTGTGAGGTCAGCATTCCTCACAAAATACCATGCAATAAAGACGATAATTTCTAATCCCTGAGATGAAATGGGGTCAATCTCTTTTCCATCAAGGTAAAAGAGGCATCAATGAACATTGCAAGTACAATAGCAGGCAGGGCTCCGGCCAGAAGCAGATCGGTGCGAAACCCGATAAGGCCCTCAAATACCAGCTCACCCAGTCCCCCGCTTCCTATGATCGCAGTAAGTATGGCAATGCTGTTCGCCAGAATACCTGCAAATTTTATACCGGCGAACATGGCAGGGTAGGCATTGGGAAACCTGATATACCGGTCTATCTCCCAGTTGGTCAATCCTATACCCTTCGCATATTCGATCAGTGACGTATCAATGGTTGAAAGTCCAATATAGGTGTTCTTTATAATGGGTAGAAGTCCCCTGAGCATTATAGCGATTACTGCCGGCCAGAACCCGATCCCAATTAATGGGACCACAATGGCAACTACAGCAAAACTGGGTACTGCCTGGGCCATGTTAGCTGATTTCATTACTATCGAAGCCAGGTTTTTACTGTGCAAGGAGGCAAAAGCAAGTGGCACACCCAGAACGATACTCACGAACAGGGCTGTATATGCCAGGATAATGTGAGCCGTGGTAGCATCAGAAATGGTAGAAAACATTACCATGTTCCATACCTCCTGGTAAGCCAGCCTTCCACGATCCCTGCAAACCCGTCCAGTATCACTGCCAGGATTCCGGTCCATAACCCTACCACCAGAATAGTATCCACATCAAAAAGCTGGATTCCGTTCTGCAGCACGGCACCCAATCCGCCCGCAGCGATCAGGCCTCCCAACGTTACCACACCCATGGTGAACACCAGAGCGATCCTGAATCCCCCGGCGATCAGGGGTAAGGCCATTGGTATCCTTACCTTCATCAAGATCTCAACTGAGGAAAGCCCTATGGCATGCGCGATATCAATATACTCCCGGCTCACGCTTTTCAGACCGGTATAGGTATTTCGTGCAATGGGAAGGATCGAATACAGGATTGAAGCTATAATAGTAGGTCCCTGTCCTATTCCCACAAAAGGAATTAGAACGATCAAGAGGGCAATATCTGGAATTGTCTCAACAATATTGAGGATATTCAGGACCGGATTGGTGATCCTGGGATTGAAAAAAATGAATATTCCAACACTTATCCCTATGATCGTGGCTGCCAGAAGTGCTACACTGAACATGTAAAGATGCTCGACGGTGCGAAGCGTCAGCAACTGGCTTTCCCAGACATCCGCAATATTGTGTAAGATATTGTCCCCCACCATTATACCAGTTTTAACAGCACCTCATTTGACAGGAAGACTCCTGATAAGTTATTCCCGTCAGATACAATGGCCATTGATCCTCCCCTGCTTTGTAATTCCTTTAAAGCAGAGACCACAGGATCGTAGGAAGCGAAGCTGGCTGTCGGTCTTGCAATGTGGCGAAGCAGGGTTTCGTTATTGGGATTTAGGAGGTCCGCCATTTGCAGCATACCCAGAGGGACTGAACCGTCACAGACAATGGCCAGTTCCACACCGCTTTTAATCATTCTTGCTACCGCTTGTGCTGTGGTCAGTTCAGCATCAAAAAGATAGTTGGGATCAATGGGAGACATCAGGTCCTTCACCTTCAAAGTATCCAGATGTTTGAATTTTCGTTTCGAATCCACTATATCGGCCACCAGATCATTTTCCGGGGAAAGTATGAGCTCTTCCGGGGTACCCACCTGGACTAACCTGGATTCAGCCATGATAGCGATCCGATCTCCCAGAATAAATGCCTCATTGATATCGTGGGTGACAAATACAATGGTCCTTCCGATCTCCTGCTTTATCCGTAAAAACTCATCCTGCAGCTGTCTCCTCATTATGGGGTCCAGTGCTCCGAAGGGTTCATCCATTAACAATAAAGGCGGATCCATGGCAAGGGCCCGGGCCAGTCCCACGCGCTGCTTCTGGCCGCCGCTGAGCTGCCTTGGATACCGGTCCAGGAAGGTTTCAGGGGGCATGGATACAAAATCCAATAAATGCCTGACCTTTTCTAAGATCCTTTTTTCTGGCCAACCCTCCAGCCTTGGAACAAGACCGATATTTTCCTTTATTGTCATGTGGGGAAATAGACCGATATCCTGGATCACGTATCCGATGTACCTGCGCAGGCTCACTGGATCCAATTCCATAATATCCTGGCCGTTTATTAGAATGATGCCCTCATCAGGTTCTATAAGCCGGTTAATCATTCTCAGGGTGGTGGTTTTTCCCGAACCGCTGGGACCTATCAGTATCAGTAATTCTCCGCCCTGTATCTCAAGGTTGATATGCTCCACTACCGAACGGTTTTCATATTTCTTGGAAATGTTCTTGAGCCTGACAGATTCTATCCGGTCAAAGGGTCTGGATGTCATAAGAAAAGAGAAATGTGGATCAATTTTGCAGAATTAATCCTTTCTCAATGAGGAATGCCCTGGCAATCTCCCTTGCATCTTTTTTATCCACATCGTATTGATAGTTGAGCTGCCGCATTGTATCTGTATCGATGGTACCTTCCAGTTCCTTGATTATTTCAATGACATCCGGATTTTCAGCAGCAAATTCCTCAGTGACAATGATGATAGCATCATAGGGCGGCAGTGCGTTCTTATCATCTTCAAGGATTCTCAGGTTGAACAGTTCGTTCTTGGTGTCTGTGGTATAGGCAGATATGGCTTCTACTTCGTCGTTCTTTATGGCCTCATACATGATCGTGGGAAGGCCCTGTTTGTAATTCTTGAATTCGAACCCGTAGATGGCCTGTATACTTGGCAGGCCGTCTTCCCTGGTGGCAAATTCAGGGTCAGCTCCGATTACCATATCAGGTGCATAATTTTCAAGATCGCTGATCTTTGTAATGTTATTGGCCTTCGCCCAGTCTTCTTTTACTGCAATGGCATAGGCATCTTCGAAACCTAACTTACCCACCACCAGCACTCCATCTTGTTCAGCTAACCCTTTTTCGGCTTCTCCATAGACAACCTGCGGGTCCCAGACCTCAAGCGGTGGTCTCTTCAGGATCTGGCTGTATGCAGTACCGGTATACTCCACATAAGTATGGATCTGGCCTTTCTTCAGAGCTTCGTAATTTATCAACGTACCGCCAAGACCGACCTTTACATCGGTTTTGTACCCATTGTCTTCCAGCAGGAGGGAGATCATATGTCCCAGGATAAATGATTCCTGGAACAGTTTGGATCCGATGACTATGGTCTTGTCAGATGAGCTTGTGCATCCACTTATCAATACGCTAGTAATGACCAATAAAACGAAAAGAGCTTGTAATTTCATAAGATATAACCCCAAAACAAATTATTTTTATGCATACTTATAGTTTCCTTTGGGAAGTTACATCAAAAAATCGAATATTTGAGGGTAAAAAAGACTTAATATGATTTTGAGCGATATTTTTTCATGATCTCCGGTATTTTATGTGTAATGGAGTAGTGCTTGCAGAGAGTGATAACACAATAATTATTGAAGGAAATCATTATTTTCCTTTGGATTCTGTCAATCGGGAATATTTAACAAAAAGCACCACGCATACTACATGCCCCTGGAAGGGATTGGCAAGCTATTATGATGTGGTTGTGAAAGGCAAAGATTATATAGCATTCTGGAAGGGGAACAAAGTTCAATAGAATGTTATCTTAAGCCTAAAATTGCCAAAAAGCTTAATAAGTCACATCCACAAATTTAATTGGGGAAAGAAAATGGGAATCCTGATCCATTTCGCGAAACGCTGGGTAGCCGGTGAATATCTTGAAGATGCCATTGAACGAGCACGATTAGCAAACAGCCACGGAATTAGCGGTATTATCAATCATGTGGGAGAACATAACGAAGATATTGAATTAATTAGTGCTTCAGCAGTAGAATATGGTCGTTTACTGGACGCTGTCAACATCGAACAACTTGACAGTTCCATATCGGTAAAACCCACCCAGCTTGGTCTTATGAAGGATAAAAAAACCTGCATCAATACATTGGAACCGCTTGTGAAAAAGGCATCTGATTCAGGTATCTTTATCTGGATCGATATGGAAGGAAGCCCTTATACCCAAGCGATCATTGACATCTACAAACATCTTTTTTCAGAATACAAAAACCTAGGGATCGCCATACAGGCATACCTGTTCAGGACACCTGATGATCTCAAAGCACTATCTGCTATTGGTGGTAACATTCGCCTGTGCAAAGGTGCATATAACGAGTCAGCTGAAATAATCATAAAAGACCACAATAAAGTAACAGAGGCCTTTGCCAGCCAAATGGAATCGTTATTCAAGAATGGGGGCCCAGGACTTATCGCTGTGGCAACCCACGATAGCAGCCTGATCGAACTGGCAAAGGAGCTGCATAAAACCTATCCCAGGAACTTTGAGTTCCAGATGTTGATGGGTGTTCGGGATAAATTAAAGGAAAAATTGGTCGGGGGAGGGTACAGGGTCTCTGGTTATATCCCCTATGGAAAGGGTTGGCTTGCGTACTTTTTACGAAGGCTCAATGAGCAGAAACGGGATATTAAGACCGGATTTATTTCATTGTTCAAGCAGGATTAATGCTTAAATAGTTCATTTATCTCCAATCGAGTGAGATCGGCGAAAAGATGAAAAATGTTCTAAATTCTATACTTGTAAACCACTGCTGCGATCACCACAAGTTTTATCTACATTGTCATATTATATTTTAATTTGATTTGTTATAAAGTGGAGAATAAGTTGTAACAGCAATCTTTTGAGTTTTTTTGAAATCATTTCATGAAATGGTTATTCCAAACTCAAAATATCGCTATATTCCATATACTAGATAGTCTGTCTATCATACCTGAAACAAAGAATTTCAGCTTACACTCCACCCCTGGAGGTATTGAACAATGGTGAAAAATAAGGTATGAGTGAGGTTTGTATAATGTCTGGAAAAATACCGACAATTAAACGCAATATCATCAAACCTGAAGATATTGACCCGATGGATGTAAAAAAAGTATTGAAATTTTTAAATGAAGCTGAAAAACCTGAAGAGATTGCCGCTACTATAGAGATTCCTGGTGAGGTGGATGTTGGCATTAAGGTCGCAAACAACATTATTGAAAAAAGATCCCAGCTTGGCGAATTCAGCAACATGAAAGAGGTTATGGACGTTCCTTAGATAGGGCCTGAGCGCTTCACTGATATTGTTTCCATTCTAACGGGTAAAACTGATATTGGCGAACCGGAGCGGGTAAATTTCAAATACCTTATCGCAATGAACCCGAACTATTTTGGCAACCTGAAAGTAAGTCCTTTCGAACCTGTCAAGGTAATAAAGAATAATACCAGCTATGAAGAGCTCATGTGTGTGGGATTCAATCCCCACTTTGAAAGACTTGAAACTGTGGTTCATATTAAAAGATCTTCAGGGTATGGTGGGAATATTTGCTCTGCCGGTACACCGGAATATGTACGGTTCTATGTAGACTGGGATAATACCGGTGATTGGGAAGACATTGGCATGGTCAGCTTCACTGCATATAATATACCGGGTGATAAGCCTTTGGAATACGACCTGAGTATCACTCTGGATGCTAAGAAAAAATTTTGTTTTGTTAAGAACTTGCCAAAAATACGAGCTATTCTTTCATGGCGTGATCCACCGCCTGCTGACACTCCGGATCATACTCCTGTCTGGGGAAATGCTCTTGAAGCACGTATACAGATTGAAGAGCTCAAGATCTTTATCATAAAAGATTTACTCAAGATGCCCAATGTGAGTATTCCCGATGAGATGTTAAATATTTTCGATCTTGAAAAAGAGGTCGATCTCAAGGCACCGAAAAAACTTAGTATCCCTGAACTGGCTCATTTATACAAAGACAAAGGGGTCCCCAAACACAGGTTCGGATTTACGAAAATAAACGAGATTATGGGAAAAAGCGGGCTGCAGTTAAATAAAATTGCACATGAGAACGTTTCGTTACCTGATGAAATACCGCTCATCCACCCCCTGGTTGACATCGGATTTGACCCGATCGAGATCCCTGATATCATTGAAAAGTTCATCCCCATCCCCTTGGGTGATACAACATATGAAGAATTGAAATGTGTTGGATTGAATACGAACCAGGATGTGCTTGCCGGAGTCATTGAAGTCAAAAAGCCAAATGGTTATTTAAGTGATCTCTGTGGTGCCGGCAGTGATGAATATGTGGCGTTCTGGATCGACTGGGGTGATGGTGCAGGCTGGTCATATGTGGGAACAACATTAGTGAATGTGCATGATATTAACGATATGCCTGGCCAAGGATTGCAGTATTCCGTATTTCTCCCTGTGAACCTGAGCGGACGACGCCAGCCATGTGCTGATGGAGCAAAAGTGGTTAAGGTAAGGGCTATCCTGTCGTGGGAAGTTGCTCCCCCTTCATGGAACCCTCACTACATCCCCAGATGGGGCAACCGGAAGCAAACGCTCGTACATATCACTCCCGGACCTATCATAGAAGAAGGTGACCATACACCGTTCCTATCTGTTGTCGGGAACATGGGAATAGATGATATTGACCCATCCACAGGACTTGCTACCGGTACCGGTGTTATGGCTGCATTCACAGCAAACAAGAGCCCCTTCGGTGGTGTGATCACTATCACTGGGCACATTGCATTTCCGCCGAACAGCTTTACCGGAGGCGGTATGAGTGCCACGCCACTAAAATATAAGATATTCGTACGTCGCAATTTGCCCGGAGAACCATGGCAGCAGTTGAATAATTCGTTCAAGGTCAAACTTGTGGATCAGGTGGGTTCCCTCTTCATAGGACCTTATAATCATACCCAGAAGATCGATCCCAACGGATATTACACCTATCTGGAAGATCTTGAAGGGAATGAAAGACGGTTTGTAGAAGGTTTTGTCCTTGCCAAGTGGGTTACTGGCGCTACCATGGAAGGGATATGGGAGATCCGGATGGAAGCATTTGATCCAGTTACAGCAACCACATATCTGGCATTGAATCCTGATAGTACCCAGCAGATCATCAAGGTCCGCATTGATAATGAATGGCCGGCCCCCAGTATCGATATCACTGGATATACTCATGACGGTGTCTTCAAACCTGCTGAGGCTTGTGGAACATTCAGAAAAGGAGACATCATACACGGAACGTATAGCTTCTTTGATGATTATTTCGGAAGACTTTCAGTATGGGCTGAACCAACATCTCCGGCAAGTGGAGGCAAATTATGTGTCCAGCCCGGTGCAATATTATGCAATGCAGTATCGACATGGAAAACTCCACC
>DATKUV010000148.1:0-3610 GCA_035530415.1 Candidatus Nanoarchaeia archaeon
TCTGGACCTGCTTAAGGATCATCAGACAGGCAAAATGGCACATAATATAAAATATGAAGATACCTGGTCCCGGTTCAGGCTTAACACTGAAATAGTAAACTGGGAATGGGACAGCATGCAAGCCGCACATATATTGGACAACCGCAGTGGCATTACCAGTCTGAAGTTCCAGACCTATGTCAACTTCGGCGTTGCCGATTACGCCAGTGGGGTATATCCCTACCTGGTTGGATCTGATTACAAAAATGCCAACTCATTCAACAGGGTACAGGAACTGGCAGAGACTGAACAGGGCCGGTTTAAATTAATGCAGTATTGTGGCCTTGATACGATTTATGAGTACAGGCTGGCAATGAAACAAATACGGGAGATGGATTATAGTTTCTTGCCTTTTTAAATTTTGATAATAAAATTAAACGGGTATATATAACGAACTATGTATTACACCAAAAAATAAACAGATCATGCACAAATACACAAGCAATAAAGTGCTTTTCAAAAAGCATAAAGATACCCCGATTTTTATTCGTAGCAGCACAGCTGCCTCAATGGAACACCCGTTGTCACATTTTATAGTGGGTGTAGTGGAAGTGAAAAGGAAAATAATCACATTTAAAACCAGAACTTGGAACGGAGAAACGTGGAGTCACGCGCAATTATCAGCCACAAATAATAAAAACTGGGAAGAGCTTTCAGCTGAAGAGGTGGCTAAAATTCCAATCAAGGACGCTCCACTAGATGTGCGGCGTCGGCTTAGGGATTTTGTGGAGCCAAAACCATCCTTGAAAAGAACGAGGCCACCCGCCACAATAGAGGTAGATTATGCCAAAGCAGAAGAAAAACAACTACAACCATTTACAAACAATACAATTTTTAATTACGGCGGTATTAATATCACCTTTCAGTTGGGTGATGGAACGGTAATGGTTAATGCTACTGAGATGGCTAAACCTTTCGGGAAGCGACCTTCAAAATGGTTAGAACTTCCATCTGCTAAACAATTCTTGCAGTCCTTAACCGATGTCCGAGAATTGGACTACGGTCAATTAGTGGTAGCTAGAACTGGAGGGGTTGACGGAGGGGGAACATTATTTCATGAAGATGCTGCAATTGAATTTGCCCGATGGTTAGCACCTCAGTTTGGTATTTGGTGTAATGATCGCATTAAGGAATTATTAACAAGTGGATCTACATCCATATCTACTCAGCCCACTACCGGAGATAAAATGACCGCAGAGGAATTGTTAAAAGATCCGAAATTTGCAATTAAGGTCTTTACCGAACTCGCTACAAAAGATGCCCGGATAAAGGAATTATCCGGTTACGAAGCACATACAATAAGTGAAATAGCTGCAGAATTGGGACTTGGCGCACCAAAACTAAATGCGTGGTTAGTATCAAAAGGGTTTCAGTACAATAAAAATGGGCGCCATTTTCTTCGTATGTTATACACAGATCAGGGATATGAATTAGAAAGACCAGTGAATAAAAGAACAAATAAAAAATTCATGGTTTTCACAGAAAAAGGACGCAAATTTATACTTGATCTTGTTGCTCGTTCTTCAGATCCTCCCAACAGGAAACCTCGGAAAAAGTTAGGTTATAGTGAGAATAGAAAAAGGAAACAGAGGCAAAGATTAGATTTGAGTGATGTTAGGATTCCTAACAAGGAATCTGAAAAGTTAGAAGTCTACATAAGACCTGCTTTCGATGACCAATAGCATTCGGCATAGTACCTTTGGTCATCGAAAGTTCACTTACAAATGAAACTCCACCACAACACATCAGACGCATACCGCCTACTGCATAACGGCACCTTGGCAATGGGTAGAGCCGAACGCCAGGGTATCCGTGTGGACCTGGGCTATGTTACAAAGGAGAAGTCCCGTCTTTCCCGGGAGATCATTGATAAGGAGAGTGAACTGAAGGATACCGAATTCTTTAAAAGGTGGGAGAAGTCTGTGGTGAAGGAGGTAAATTATAATTCCGCTGTCCAGCTGGGCAACTACCTTTACAAGGTATTGAAACTGGAACCGCCCAAACTCACAAAGGGTGACAAGGGCAGCGTTGATGAAGAAGTGCTCAATATCCTGAAAATACCTGAACTGCAAACCATACTAAGGATCCGGAAGCTGAAAAAAATTAGAGATACCTATCTCGATCAATTCAGCCGGGAACAGATCGACGGCTACATCCATCCCTTTTTCAATCTGCACCTGGTCCGGACATTTCGCAGCAGCAGTGATCACCCCAACTTCCAGAACATACCTAAAAGGGACGAGGAGGCGATGAACATCGTGAGAAGGGCACTGCTCCCCCGACCGGGACATCAGCTGTTAGAAGTCGACTACAGCGGTCTGGAGGTACGAATCAGTGCATGCTACCACAAGGATGAGAATATGTTGCGATATATCAAGAATCCAGCCACTGACATGCACCGGGACATGATGGAACAAATCTTTAAAATAAAATACAATGGGTCGGAAGAACACAGGTTATTGCGTAGTGCAGCTAAGAATGGTTTTGTTTTCCCACAGTTCTATGGGGACTACTTCGTTAATAATGCTAAAGATATGGCATGTAAATGGGGTGGACTCCCGGCCGGTGTTTGGAAAGATGATCAGGGAATATCCATCGGGGCTTGTACGTTGGGTGAACATCTGAGAAAGCAGGGATTCCGTTCCATTAGATCCTTTGAAACCCATCTGGAAAAGATCCAGCAGGATTTCTGGGAGAACCGGTTCCCGGAATATGCCCGATGGAAAAGACAGTCATGGAATCTCTACAAGCGCAGAGGTTATGTTGATATGTTAACCGGATTCCGATGCAGTGGGGTAATGGGCAAGAACGATGTCAGCAATTATCCCATTCAGGGATCTGCCTTTCACTGTCTGCTGTGGGCATTTATCGAACTTGACAGGACATTGTCAATGCGAAGTTTTCGAACAAAACTCATTGGGCAAATACACGATGCCATTATATTTGATGTCTATCCACCGGAACTCGAAACCATAGCCAAACTTGTTCACGAAGTAACGACAAAAGAATTGCCCAAGGCTTGGAAATGGATAAACGTTCCACTGGAAGTCGATGCTGAAATATGTCCCGTAGATGGCAGCTGGGCAGAGAAGGAAAAATATAAATTAATTGCATAACCATGAAATTATTTGAATTGATTTGGTTTTTGTTGAGTACGATACTCAATATGATTTTTTATATAATAATTTCACCAGGACTACTGATAAGGTATTACATCAATCGCAAAGCAAGGAAAGTGGTTGAGGTTGGTGATCATGGGCGTTTTAAGAATTTGATGGGATCGTATACGAATTATACTGTAGAAAATATTGACGGTGATAAGCTCTGCATCAAAACGAGTAATTCCACACAATGGATTTCTAGGAAGGGACATAAAATTATTTAATATGGCATACTACAAAAGCGAAATGGGTAGGAGGGGGTTCTTTAAAAAGGCCTTTGCATTGGGTGCCGTTGCACTGGTACCACATTCAATTTTTACCGAGGTAGAAAATGATCCTTCATTCGTACAAGAAAAGGTTACGGTCAAGGAACTTAACTTTGGTGATTACAGAGCCGTACTGGTCAGGGA
>DATKUV010000149.1:0-3391 GCA_035530415.1 Candidatus Nanoarchaeia archaeon
AAGATTTTATCATCATTATCAAATCAATATCATGACCATGACTCAGAAAATCATAACACTAGGTAAAACAGAAAAAAATGAACTTGTTAATCTCCCTATCAATGTGCTTAAAAGGCATGTAGTAGTTCTTGGTGCTTCTGGTTCAGGTAAGACAGTCATTTCCAAATGCATTGTAGAGGAAGCTGTTCGAAATAGTATTCCAGCTATTATCATTGATCCACAAGGAGATTTTGCAAGTCTGGGAATTATCAATGATAGGGACACGGTTCTGTCGCACGGTACCAGTCCTTCGATACTGCAGGAATATGCTGACCGGTCAGAAGTGAGAATCTTTACTCCTGCATCTTCCAAAGGACTTGCATTGTCTATTGATCCAATGAAACTGCCTCCTTCCGAACTATTATTTGAAGAGGCGGTCCTGGCCATAGATGTAGCTTCAATTGATCTTACAGGATTGATGGGGTTCAATATTCAGTCTGATGAAGGTGACGCTGTTAAAAATTATTTATATTCTGCCCTTGAAAATGCATGGAGATCCGGTTTACGTATTAAGGATCTTGCTGCCTTTCTTGCATTTCTGTCAGAACCATCCAACCTCAACCTACAAGGCGATCTGATCACAGACCGTTTGAAAGAAAAAGTGAAAGCAAAGCTCCAATATCTGTCCACTGGAATGAATCAACTCCTGTTCGATTTCGGTACTCAATTTGACATGAATATAATGATGACCCCTATAAAAAAAGGACATGTCCCCATAAATATCATATACCTGAATACACTGACCTCTGATATCCACAAACAGTTCTTTGTGTCTTCCATTGGTCGGGAGATTTATAACTGGATGCTTAAGAACCCAGATGAGCATGTACAGCTATTGTTCTGTATCGATGAAGTCGCACCGTATCTACCGCCCCACCCTAACAATCCTCCGGCAAAAACAATATTGAAGATGTTGTTCAAGCAGGCAAGGAAGTACGGGATTTCCTGTTTGATGTGTACCCAGAATCCTGCTGATATTGATTATAAAGCTATGGCCCAGGCAAACACTTGGATACTGGGTCGGTTGATGGCAAAGCAGGATCTGGCAAAGGTAGGACATATGCTAAAAGGTGAGGAACAAAATATTTTGGATCAACTGCCCACCTTGAAAAGCGGTGAATTTGTATTGATCTGTCCTGACGTATATGAGATTCCGGTGCATATGCGTATGCGTTGGCTGGTGACAAAACATAAAACACTGGATGATGATAGTCTGGCACGTGTGATGTCCGATGAGGTCATGAATTATTTCAAAGTGCCAATCAAAATAACATCATCTGAACTTATAATTGATTCATCTGCTGCTCCTTTGATAAATGACACGAAATCTCCCACGCATAATCTTATGTTCCAGATGAATTATCCACAAACCAGGGCCATCAAGAATGTCCGGTCCTATCTTGAAGGATCGATGTTTAAAAAGACCGAGAAAGTGGTGAACGGTACATTGAAACTGGTCCCGATATGGCAGGTACGCTGTAATGTCGATCAATATGAAGGGCCAATCCTTATCCCTCTTATCAGAAGGAAAGTGACAGTTGAAGGGAAAATATATTTCAGTGCTTTGCATGGAGAATTCCTCACATTAAAAGATGGATCTATGAGTTTTTTGAAAGTTTTGTCTGGTGATATAAATCGGATCAAGGATCTGGATGTTGATAAAATCCAATTAGTGGAATCTGCATACGAGGACAATATTGGCACAATAATGCAGCCGAAGATTACAGCGATAAAAGCAGTAAATCTGGCAAAGGCAATATTTGGTGTAGAAGTCATCGATACACAATTAGTAAGACTGCCAATATGGAAATTCACCGTTGAGAGTAAAACTGGAAAAAAACGTACTATACTGCTCGATGCTATGCTGGGAAAAAAGGTGACTGGGATAGAACTGAAATCCTGACAAGCTATTCACTCTTCTATCCATATATTATAAAGGTAGAAATACAATCATAACTGAAAATTATGGATTTGAATTTTTGATACGTTACCTGATTTCAAATATCTTAATGAAACAAATAGAGACACAGGATCCGGAGGACAGATCAACACAGGCTGCTCGAAAAAATGGTTCCAGCGGTTCCGCAGGGATCCCAGCGGCATCCATCTGGTCATCGGTAAGCAGCGGGGCGGTAAATCTGCACTGTGCTTCTTCCTGGCCCAGGCCATCCTCAGGCGGCCCGTCTATGCCATCACTGCAGCAGACGAGGTCCTGCCCGAGGTTGAGGTGATCAAGGATATCCTGCAGGTCCCCAGAGGCGGCGTATGCGTCATCGATGATGCCCAGCTTTTCTTTAACAGCATGCGCACCCGGGGATGACGACTATATGAAGCTCAGGAACCTGGCCAATATCATTGAGAAGAGCAATATCTGCCTGATCTTCAATGCTCACAGCACCACGCTGCTGAACAAGACCCCAACCGAGTCCACCAGGACCCTGATCTTCAAGGAACTGGGGTTCTTTGGAGCAGATACCTAAACGGGGCTATATCAGGCCGTATGCTGCCGTGGCAGATGCCTTTTTCAAGTATTATTCATACCCTGCAATTAGAAATATAATTCAAACTGCACTCATGCAGTGATATCAGATAAAACCCATTTTTCAAGTTCATCTGTAAAATATAAAATCTCATGAAGCATTTCAACTGATTGCCTCAATTCACTCTTGTCAATCAGATTCCTCTTATGAGCTAATCTCAATATTCCAAGAGTCCCAATAATATCCAATCCAAGTTCCTTCGCCATTTTTCTCGGCTTAAGATCATCTGTTGCAACTAAACATTTTTCAGATATGCCAATCGCAATTGCATATCGTTCTCCCGGCCCCAGAGTTGTCGGCAAACTCTCTGCATACTCAATATCTTTTTGACCTGGTTTAATTATGGTAATCAGATCTTTTTCAACACAATTTATAATTCTATCCACCCGTTTTGATTTTGCAGCCTTCAATACACCTTCATAATAAACACATTCAGGAATGTGGGTCTCTCCAAATAGTCTTTTGGGGATGTCCAGTCTATCGATATGTGCTAAGGCAGAAAGAGCAGTATTATCCAGAATAATCATATAAGGTACTTCTTAGCCATGTTTTCTTCTTCTTCTGCCTCAGATATACCCAGCATTGAATATATCTTCATTTTTCTGTTTTTCAGTTCGTTAATAAAATCCTCAAAGGGCAGACCGGCGAGCTCAGCGGCTTTTCCCGAAGAGATCTCTCCTTCCCTGTATAATTCGGTTGCGATGAGTATCCTGCTTTCTTTTTCAATACTCTTATTTGCTCCGATAATGCTTATTATATCATACGGGAGTTTTACTTTTACATTTGACAAAATTTCACCTCTAATTTATAAC
>DATKUV010000150.1:0-4280 GCA_035530415.1 Candidatus Nanoarchaeia archaeon
ATGAAGGCCATATTGATGTTTATATTTTTATTTGCTATCTTGCATATCTGGCTATAGCACTGTATAAGAATAAAATAAGTGCTAATGGTTGGGAAGGAGTGAAGGAAGGTTTGGATGAAATGGGAAGAATCAGAAAAACTATTCTTACTATTGGAGGAGAGAAAATTGAAAAGCTTACTGTTTTCACAAAGGAACAAAAAGATATTTTGAAAAAGTTGGGTTTGAATGAAGAACTATTTCCGAAGTAGTCTATAAAACCCGGAAGGTCAGGTGATTAAGTTCATATTTGTATCTCCTGACTCCCTTAATCCCATATTACTTGAAAAGTTTAAAAAAAGTAATTACTGAATAATTTGATTACTCTGGTGTCTGAACCGGGCAAGCTGTCATTTCGAAAAGAGTAGTCTCCCCGTCCAAAGAACCTCTGGCAATCAGCAAGTCATCGCTTTTTATCATGGTCCTTGAACTCGGCCTGTAGATCCAGCGGCTGCCTCTTTTTATGGCCATTACATGCATACCGGTTTCTGTCTCCAGTTTTAACTCACCCAGGGTTTTGTCCACAATTGGTGAACAATCAGATACATTGATCTTAGTGATCACTTCATCAGATTCACGGACTGCAAGCATGAAAATAGGATGCAATTCAATGTCGCGAAGTACAATATCTGCGATCTCATAAGCCGCATCAGAAATCGTTTCTGAAGCATTTGCCAGGTGTAATAGACCCCTTAAACTGTCAACATCTTCCACATGTCTGGCACATTCAAGCACCCAATGCTGCAGTTCATATTTCATCTGGTCCATCTCTTCTTCCAGAATGCGAACCTCATCTGCAATATCCTTGTTATAGAAGAGCACAGCAGAATACGCCAGACCTACAGACAGTTCTGATTTATTCTTCATCTCAACAACAATGTCCACGGCCCTTTCCATGTCATCCAGGGTCCGGGCAGGTTTGTAACTGCGTTTTACAAAGGGTTTGCCAGTTATCAATTCCGTAAACAAAGGCACTCCTTCATCATGTCCCCTGGCAAACAGAATATCACCAGTCAGAATGGATGTATCGTTATCAGGATCATATAACCACGAGGATCCCTGACGTATGGCTATTACACTCATACCGGTTTCAGTCTCAAGCTTCATTTCTCCCAGGGTTTTTCCAATAATAGGGCTGTCAGGATTTATAGTGATCCTGGTAACGGTCTCCTCTGCTTCCCTTATATCGGCTTTCAGTTCCATCGGGATCCCCATCTTCAGACGGACAATATTTGCAATATCTCCTGCAGCATTGGAAATAATTTCAGCTGCTGATGCGGCTTTTAACACACCTGATAGTTGGTGAGCCTCATCGATACGACGAGCTGCCTGCATAGCTGTAATCTTCATGTGGTATTCAAGCGTATCCATCTTTTCTTCAAGACGGATCACTTCATCTGCTATATCTTCATCGTCATAGATCACAGCAGAATAGGCCAGATCAAGCATCAATTCAGAGGTATCTTTAATCCCCACCAGGAGTTCTTTCATATTAAGAGAACAGTGCACAATCTTTTTGGGCATATTAGATCTACCTATGATAGCAGTTTATTTAAATTAACGGTACATAAAACCACCGATGAGGGATTGCCAGTGCCAGATTTTGAAGAAGAGACCATTGAAGACATCACATTCTCATTATCCCTGAAATATAACATCAATTATTCTACATTGAAAGAAGGTTTTTCAGGCTTATTACTTATGAGTCTCATGAGTCTGGTCGCCGGCATGGTACTGGGAAAAATGACTGGATTGCTTGAATCATTACCTGGATTGATCCTGCTTATAACACCTGCTATTGGAATGAGGGGTAATATCTTTGGTGCCATGGGGTCCAGGCTGGGTACTGCGTTGCATACAGGAATGTTCAGCACATCATTGAAATCCTACAGCGTCCTGAGCCAGAATATCTTTGCCTCTATGGTAAATACAATTCTGATATCTTTTGCCCTTGGTGTAATGGCCAGTGGTTTCGCTTTTATGTTAAAAATACAAAGCATAGGCCTGGTTGAATTCGTGTTGATCTCCATGATCGGTGGTATTATTTCAAGTATTTTTGTCCTGTTAATTACCGTAGGTGTTGCCGTAACCGGATATAAACGGGAATGGGACCTGGATAATATGAGCGCCCCCATCATAACAGCTGCAGGAGATATGGTAACCCTGCCAGCCCTCTTGTTAGCCATTCTGTTGATAGGAGGCAAATCATCCATTACCCACAGCATACTGTTCGGCTTTTTCGTTATATTGGGGATAATTACCATCCTGTTTGCTGTCAGGTCCGAACTTGATCTTATGAAAAGGATCGTGTATGAGAGTATCCCTGTCCTGCTATTGGCGGGGGTCATGAGCACTGTTGCAGGACTTATCATTAACTCAAAACTTGATGCATTTCTGGTCTTGCCGGCCCTGCTTGTGATGGTTCCATTGTTTTTGGAAAATAATAATGCACTGGGCGGCATTCTTACATCAAGATTGTCCTCCATGCTCCATACAGGTATGTTCATTCCAAACATATTACCTGGAAAACAGATATTTCCTAATTTCCTGATGATCTACATTTATTCCATTGTAGTATTCCCGCTTGTCGGGATATCGGCATTTGTGGTCAGTTTGCTCATGGGAATCGATTCGCCTGGATTCTTCAATACGATATTTATTAGCGCTTTTGCTGGTTTGATAGCTGTTACAATTGTAAACCTGGTGGGTTACTATATTTCAATCACCACTTATAAACTAAGACTGGACCCCGATACTCACAGCATACCTCTGCTGTCCAGTATTATCGATGCATTTGGTGCATTATGTTTTGTGGCAGTGCTGATATTGATGAACCTGATCTGACCTTTTTGGTTAACCTCTTTTTGGGATACCTTGGTAAATGATGAAAATGTTATATGGCAAGTTTTACAATATAAAGGATGGAATAGATGACCATGGAAATTATACCGGCAGTAGACCTTAAAGGTGGGCGATGTGTTCAACTGGTTCAGGGTATACCGGGAACTGAACTGGTTTCACTGGATGACCCAATAGCTGAAGCTATACTATGGATTGATCAAGGAGCCAAAACACTACACCTTATTGACCTTGATGGGGCAATCCTGGGAGAAAGAATTAACAGCAACGTGATCGAAAACATCCTGGATGCCACAGATGTCAAAATAGAAGTTGGTGGAGGAATTAGAACAAGCCAGGATGTTGATGATCTGTTGGGTCTTGGCGTGGACCGGGTGATAATCGGCACGGCTGCAGTGAACAACCCCGAATTTGTGACAGAAATGTCTGATTTGTATGGGAAGGAACACATTATGGTGTCTCTGGATGCCAGGAACGGGAAAGTAACAACCCATGGTTGGGCCAAAACATCTTCTTTTTCACCTCCCGAGCTGGGCAGGAGGATGGAGGAAATGGGAGCAGGCAGTATCCTTTTCACAAATATCGATTCAGAGGGGTTGCTTATGGGTGTGGACCCTAACCCCACAATAAAGCTCATAGAAGCAGTAACCATCCCGGTGGTAGCATCAGGTGGAGTCACCACGGTTGCTGATGTCAGGACCATTAAGGATACGGGAGCCTGGGCAGTGGTTATCGGAAGTGCACTATATACAGGACGCTTATCATTGTCAGATGCCATTCAGGCAGCAATCCAATGATTTTATACTGTATTGAGGCAATAATAAATATAAAAGTGAGGATCAGGTCATGAGAACCGCAAAACAGAAACGAAGAACCAAAGAAACTGATATTGAACTGAAACTTAACCTTGACGGCAGCGGGTCGGCAGATATTAACACCGGCATTGCATTTTTTGACCATATGCTCACATCCCTGACCCGTCACGGGGGTCTTGACCTGACAGTTTCTGCCAGGGGTGATGTTCAGGTGGATGAGCATCATACCATTGAGGATGTTGGGATTGTACTGGGAAGTGCACTGGCCAAGGCACTGGGTGATAAAAAAGGTATCGCACGCTTTGGAGAGGCCAGGATACCCATGGACGAGTCACTGGCTGACGTTGCCCTGGATATTGGCGGCAGGAGTTACCTTACTTTTGATGCTAAATTTATGAGCCCGAAAGTGGGTGATTTTGGAACCCAGATGACCAGACATTTCTTTGAGTCGCTGGTCAATAATGGGGGTATAAATGTGCATATGAAAGTCGAAGGGGAAAATGATCACCATAAGATCGAGGCGCTTTTTAAGGCTTTTGCTGTTGCGCTGAAACGGGCTGCTGCATTGAA
>DATKUV010000151.1:0-3344 GCA_035530415.1 Candidatus Nanoarchaeia archaeon
GGGACGCGCCACTATTATACCCAGCGCAGAGGGAGCAAGTGTAGCTGGAAAAGCATTCCCGTCTGTTGTGGCCTTCACAGAGGATGGACAGAGGCTGGTGGGAGAACCGGCGCGAAGACAGGCAGTGACTAATCCGGAAGGAACGATCCTGGCTATTAAACGTAAGATGGGATCTGATCATAAGGTAACAATTCGCGGCAAGGATTTCAGACCCCAGGATATTTCAGCAGCCATTCTTCAGAAGATCAAACAGGATGCTGAAGCATTCTTAAATGATAAAGTGGAGAAGGCTGTCATTACAGTACCTGCTTATTTTAATGATAACCAGAGGCAGGCCACCAAAGATGCCGGTGAGATCGCAGGTCTTGAAGTGGTTCGTATAATAAATGAACCCACAGCAGCAGCATTGGCATACGGCCTGGATAAAAAAGGCGACCAGAAGATCCTGGTATATGATTTTGGTGGAGGCACGCTGGATGTTTCGATCATGGAAATGGGCGACGGCGTCTTTGAGGTAAAATCCACGTCCGGTGATACCCAGCTGGGCGGTACTGACATGGATAACATCCTGGTTGATTATATTGCACAGGATTTCCTGAAAAAAGAAGGGATTGACCTGAGGACAGATAAGACCGCAGCACAGAGGTTGAGAGAAGCGGCTGAGAAGGCAAAGATCGAACTCACCACGACCTTGCAGACCTCCATCAATCTGCCCTTTATTACAGCTAACCAGGCAGGCCCCAAGCATCTGGAAATGACTCTCCAGAGATCAAAGCTTGAAGAACTGGTCATGCCCATAGTGGCAAAGACCAGACAGCCTATAGAGCAGGCACTGAAGGATGCAAAATTGAGTGCTTCAGATGTAAACAGCATTATTCTGGTTGGCGGACCCACCAGAATGCCTATCGTAAAGAAATTCGTTAAGGATATGATAGGCAGGGACGCGGAAAGTGGTGTTGATCCAATGGAATGCGTGGCATTAGGTGCTGCAATCCAGGCAGGTGTACTGGAAGGAGAAGTAACGGATGTGCTGCTACTGGACGTGACGCCGCTGTCCCTGGGTATTGAGACTCTGGGAAGTGTGTTTACCAAACTCATCGAGCGTAATACCACCATACCAACAAAGAAGAGCCAGAACTTCAGTACAGCAGCCGAGAACCAGACATCTGTGGACATCCATGTGCTTCAGGGCGAACGTGCCATGTCTCATGATAATACCACTCTGGGCAGATTTACTCTGATTGGGATACCACCCGCACCTAGGGGCATTCCACAGATCGAGGTGACGTTTGATATAGATGCTAACGGCATTATCCATGTGACTGCCACGGATAAAGGTACAGGCAAGGAACAGAAGATCACAATCACATCCCCGCATAAGCTGTCTGAGGATGAGATCAAGTCCAAGATAAATGAAGCCGAGCAGTATGAAGAGGCTGATAAAAAAGCCAAGGAGCTAATAGAGCTCAAGAACCAGGCAGATACCCTGGTATATACCACAGAGAAGGCTATTGCTGACCTTGGTGAAAAGGTAAACGAAGAGCAGCGCAATACTATCAATGAGAAGATCGAGAAGACCAGAGAGGCCATCAGTACTGACGATAAGGACAAGCTCCAGGAAGCTGTTGACGAATTAACCAAGGAGATGCAGACTATCAGCACCATGATCTATGAGCAAGCTGCTCAGGAACAAGCTGCAACCGGTGGTGCTGGGGAAGGGGTTGGAGAATCAAAAGAGCAAGCTGATGATAATGTGGTCGATGCTGAATATGAAGTAGTGGATGAGGATAAGGATTAATTATCCTTATCCAATTTGTTTTTTTATATTTTTAATTATCATTCCAATTTAAAATGGCTACTAAAGGCGATTATTACGAAATTCTGGGGGTCGATAAGGACATTACCCAGGAAGAGTTAAAAAAGGCTTACAGGAAACTGGCAATAAAATACCATCCTGACAAAAACAAGGAACCTGGAGCTGAAGATAAGTTCAAGGAGATCAGCGAAGCTTATGGTGTGCTGAGTGATTCTGAGAAACGAGGTAAGTATGACCAATATGGACATGCTGGAGTTGACGGTACATGGAGCCAGGAAGACATCTTCAGAGGGATGGACTTTGATGACCTGTTCAGGGGATCTGGAGGAGGGGGAGGTATCTTTGATATTTTCTTTGGCGGCCAGGGACGCAGGCGCGGAGGTCCCCAGCGGGGTTCAGATCTCAGGACTGATATGACCATTTCATTTGAGGATGCGTATAAGGGTGTTGAACGTGAGATCGAGATCCCCAGGACAGAAAACTGCAAAGTATGTAACGGTAGTGGTGCCAAACCAGGGACTGACGTTAAGACATGCACCACATGCAGGGGCAGCGGCCAGACTAATCGGGCCCAGCAGACCCCTTTTGGCCAGTTCATGACCTCAAGTACATGTCCCACGTGCAGGGGTCAGGGTAAGACCATAGACAGTCCTTGCACTGATTGCCATGGCAGCGGTCAGGTGGAGAAGCGGCGCAAGATCAAGGTTAAGATACCGGCTGGAATTGAAAGTAATTCCCGTATGCGTGTAGGTAATGAAGGAGAACACGGGACTAAGGGCGGACCGCCAGGTGATCTGTATGTGGATATTTATGTGAAACCACATAAGCTCTTCAAACGGGTGGGCGATAATATCTTACTGGGTACCAGTATCAGTTTCACCCAGGCATCATTGGGAGATGAGATCATGGTGCCTACTGTGGATGGTAAAGTGAAGTTGAAGATACCGGCAGGAACCCAGCCCGGGGCTACGTACAGGATAAAAGGCAAGGGTATGCCTAGTATCCATGGGCACGGGCAGGGTGATCTGAATGTGAAAGTCGATGTGAATGTGCCTAAAAAGTTATCTACAAAGCAGAAGGAACTGCTGAGGAAGTTTGCTGAGCTGAGCGGGGAGACGCCAGCTAAAGAAAATGAAAAGGGGATATTCGAGAAGGTAGTGGATGGGGTCAAGGAGAAGATGTAATTGGCTCAGCAATTCCCGCTTAGATAGTAAACGCATGCAGCTAAAGGGTTACCACGGGTTACTTTTTTATACTTTCGTAAACATTGTGTATAATATTGAGTTGTAAAGCTAATAATTATAAATAATTATTAACAATATTTGAATTTTACGGATGGAGTTTTGTATGAAAAAAAAAATAAAAGTTCGAAATGATTTGAACGCTGATACACTATTCAGTCAAGTTCGTTCAGGGTTTGAGAAAATACCAGACCATCGATCAAAAAATACCACGATATCCCTACACGATGCACTTATGTCGGGTTTTGCCATGTTTTCGCTCAAAGATTCTTCTTTGCTCGCTTTTG
>DATKUV010000152.1:0-7174 GCA_035530415.1 Candidatus Nanoarchaeia archaeon
AAGGAGTACAGACTGGACGAAAATTACAGAAAAAACATATATTTGGAGCAGGACTTGCTAAGGAAAATAATAAATTATTTTTCTGGAAAATATTTTCATTGATAATATTGTTGGTTTTATTAAAAATCTCATAGACAGCCCCGTTTCCTCCGTTTCCATTTCGTTTGCACGCTGTGGGATCCTGCTCGAGGACCTGGACGAGTTCAAGCAAAGACTGGGCATACGATCCAGAGCAAAAACCCTTTCAGACCTCATCAAGTACCTGGACACCCTCCCCGAACAGTCCTGGAACGTGAACAAAACCTTCCGCTCCAACTCAGGCAAGATCCGGACCGTTGGCATCTATGACAGCTTCCCTACCTATGACGAAACCTCAGAAGATCGCTTCAAACAGTAAACAATTTCTGAATCCCTTCCAATCGAATCGAAACAATAACATTTCTTAAAAATAATTAGTAGATAATAACAAACAGCAGCGATCCCAATGCGCAATCTGTTCAACATCCTCCCAGAGATCTCGCGACTATTCAATTCAGAACATGCCGTCATCCATACAAAAGCCAGCCCCATTCTCATTGTAGCTGACCTGCACGGCGACCTGAAGGCTCTGCAGCTCGCTCTTCAAAAAAGGTCAGACCTGAACTGTGATACCGTGATCTTCCTGGGTGATTACATTGACCGGGGACCTGCGCCCTTAGAAGTGCTTGAACGGCTGTTCTCGATGAAGATGGAAGAGCAGGGTAATATCATCCTGCTGCGCGGTAACCACGAGCTCAGAGAAACAAATCGCTGAGGGGCTGTTCAAGGACCTGGATCACGATGAAGACCTGTATACCAGACTCAACCAGGTGTTTGATACTATACCGGTGGCAGCCGTTATATCGGATAAGATCTTCTGCGTTCACGGTGGCATCCCGGGATCGGTGAGGCTCTCGGATATTGCCAAATCAGGGGTGTATCCGTATGTTTGGAACGACCCGTCTGAAGAGAATGGGATCAATAGATCAAGCAGGGGCCTGGGACTGCAGACCTTTGGCGAAGACGTGCTGGTGAAATTTCTTCAACTCAATGGGCTGGAGCGGATGATAAGGGGGCACTCGGTAGTTGAGGAAGATAATATCATTATCTGCAAGTTATAATCTAGATCATAGGATGTTCTCAGATCTACTATTCGACCAATTTCTGACAATTCATCTCCATTCCAGCTAATGCTCTTTCCGTACTTTGTGGAGTGGTGGATGACGCTTTTTGATGGTATATAAAGTATAAATTTCTCATTGTAATTCATCCACTCCGTTCTCTCTTAAAGTATAAATTGGGCAAATGATTCGGAACACGGATTAAACGGATGTACACGGATACGATTGATCCGTTTTTCATATAAATAACATTAAAATTTCCGATAGATTTTACTTATGTGACCAGTTTCAATCACTATTATCAACAACCTATCGTCGATGATGTCCAGAATTACTCTATATTCACCAACGCGATGAGTGTAAAGGGGGTGACTTTTTGTCCCTTGTATCTTTTTTACATAAGAATATGGGTCATCTTTGATACTATTAATCGATAGAATTATGCTCTGTGCAACATCCAGGGGGAGTTTTTTTAGATCTCTTTTTGCTTTGGATGTATAATTGATTTGATAGCTCATGACAGGTCAAATTCTTTCATGATTTCTTCTTCAGAATGCAGGCGCCCCTGTTTGATATCTTCCAGTGCTTCTTCTATACCATTTATTGCCTCATCGCTGAGTGGTTCATAATCAATCGCCATATTCGCCAATCTTTCCACAACAGAACTATATGATTCGCGGGGGTGACGCTTTAACGATGTCAGCATATCCTTGACTTTGGGATCAATACATATCGTGGTTGATGGCATATAATTACCTATAGCATTCTATATATTAAATATATATTGGTATATGTATCTATTTACACATCCATTCTTCAGCTCTACTGCCCCTCTTGGCTTCACTTTGCCCGGGTGCCCTTCCTGATCTTGCTCCGCTCGCTCTTGTGGTGGTGGGGGTTGCAGGTGTTTTTCGAATGAATCGGCGGTTTGGGGATTGTGAAATTAGATGTTATGCTGGTAAGTGCCGGAGCTGCAAAAAATATATCTATAATTATATTTAATTAAATAAGCCGCCGCTGCCACTGCCACCAATGCCCGATAGGGCAGCAAGGTGGCAGCCAACCTTGTGGATTTATGCCACCATTTTGAAATGCATTTCAACCTCATCTGTTCTTACGCTTTCCTGCTGCACCCTCAAGCTTTTAAAAAATGAATTGTTTAAAAACAATTAATAACAATTAAAACATCAATATTAATGAGGTAAAATATGGACAGTGTAAAGGACGAAGTAATAAAAATGATACACACCATGCCCAATGATGTTTCAGTAGATGATATAATGGCTGAGTTGTATTTTCGGCAAAAAGTGGATGCCGGATTATATTCTCTTGATGAAAATATGGGTCTTGAACACGATAAAGTAAAAGAAAAATTAAAAAAATGGCTAGAATAATCTGGTCTCCAAATGCATCTGATGATCTGGTGTCTATTTGTGAATTTATCGCTATGGATTCTGATTATTATGCTCGATTGTTCGCAAAGGGAGTTATTAAAGTAATAGAAATACTTAGAGCATTTCCTAAATCAGGAAGAATCGTTCCTGAATATGATTTGGAAAATCTTCGCGAAATAATATATCTGAATTATAGAATTGTCTATAGAGTCAAGTCAAAAAATGTTGAAATTGTTACTATAGTCCATGGTGCAAGATTGTTGGACCACTTGTAAGTTGTGATTTTGTGTGATGTAACTGGATGTCTATATTTGCCTCATCCCCATCTCCTATTCTGCTCTCCTGCCGCCACCTCTCATCTTCTCTCTGCCGGGGTGCTCTTGAAGATTCACACATCACCCCGCCCGCACATGATGCACAACATTCCCCGGAGTGTACTCATAGACACCCCCCTGGATTCCGGTTTTTAACTGACAGGGGTCATTCTATGGCTTATCATCGTGTTGGTTTTTTCGGACATTGCCAGTTTCTAGACTGACTGGAAAGCGTTACGAACTGACTCATTATTGTCTGATTATTGAGTCAAGGACTCCGTTTTGAAAAAACAGAGCATCTACCGTGTGGATGCTCGATGTTCCGATGCTTCAGTTGGTTTGCTAACAAAATAGTGCTTCACTACAGGCGCATGTGGGCATGTCATATGACATAACATCGAGCGAGTTGGTAACATAATAAATAAAAAAAGAAAATGAGGAGAATCGTTAATTCTCCTTGTTTATTTATAGATCAAATTTCTATCAATATATATCATCGTTGATTATGGTACAAGTCTTTGTTTCACCAGAGTTTATGTTCGTATGGCAGTCGCCAGAAAAGGATTCCCCATATTGTGAATCACCGTACTCATACACATCAAACCATCCTGGATAGATTGTTACATCTATACCATCCTCAGATCCTGAGAAATAATTCGTTGAGGGGTTGTTGCCGTATAGATACATTGTGAAGTTCGCTGCTTTCTTCATACCTGTGTTGTCATTGATAACATGCTTTTTGACGATCAAGTGAGCTGGCAGTATATCATCATTCGTTATCGTACAGGTCTTAATTTCACCGCCGCTAATGTAACCACTGCAATCAGCTGAGTTTGATTGAGAATAACCTGCTAAATTATATTCCCAAACATCATAGTAGCCTTCATAAATTGTTACAGTCGTGCCGGACTCAGACCCTGGAAACCAATTTTGTGATGGAGAATTGCCGTTTACATTCATGGTAAAGTCCGATGAACTTGCTGTCCCCCCATCATTATTGATTACATGTTTGATGACCTTTAATTCAGCCTTCGGTATATCGTCATTTGTTATGGTACAAGTCTTGGTTTCACCCAGGTTTATTTCTCCATTACATTCAATTGAATACGATGGATTATAACCGGGAAGCCCATATTCCCAAACATTATACCATCCTGGATAGATTGATACATCAGTACCAGCCTCAGAACCTTGAAATGAATTTGGTATGGCATTGTTACCATCGACATATATTCCAAAGTCTGATGCCTTTGCTGTCCCCCCATTGTCATTAATCACATGTTTTATTACCTTTAAATGTGGAGCTATATCATCATTGGTTATTACACAGGTTTTGGCTTCTTTATTTTTTATGCGTCCTGAGCAACCCGGTGAATATGATATTTTGTAGGCTTTTACTGCAAGTTCAGTTACTTTATATTCACTATTTTTCATAGTAACGGTTGTTCCTATTTCTGAACCGCTGAATATAGCAGGCGATGGATCTTTGGCTGTAACGGTTACTGCAAAATCAGATGCCTCCATTGCACCGCCGTTATCATTGATCACATGTACGAAAACTACCAGAGTTGGAACTTTTTGTTGAACTGGAGCTGCATACGCTTGAAAAACATTGAACATAAGCAATGTAGTTACTGCAGCTATACATAACAGCACATATTTTGTATTTTTATTGAGAAACATAGTTTACCTCCATTTATTATTGGGGTAATTTACATTCAGTAAAATCCCCCATATTGACTTTTGTCATTGCACTTTTATTAGTGCTATTGATGCATTTACCATTACACCTTTTCAGGAAAATCCCCCTGCATCTCGAACTTTTAAGTATGGTTTCTAATTAATGGAGTACCTAAACCATATTCTCATGAGATATGTTTTCTTTGCAACAACATCCACCATACACCTCACTTTAAATTATGTTATTCCACAATATATATCTTTCTCATAATTGTAATTATGATTAATTATGGTGCTCATATACATTTACTCTGAAAAGCATAACTCTTTTTTGCCTGCCATTATTTTATGCAAGTATGCGCCTTATTTTCCACCTTAAGGTTGTTGTTTTTGATTCCTCCCGTCTTTTTAGAGCATGAAAGACGCCCATCTCTTCAGTCACGTCCGCGCCACCCCCGAATGAATTCGGTGGCATCCCATTGCATTTTTTGCTATAATCCCAAACTCTTACGCTTATCGTCGATTACTTTTACTATAATTTCTGCTGCCTTTATCGGATCAGTCTCAACCGCAAACTTGCCACCGACAATATCCTCTGCACCTGCTGTCAGAAGTTCCACAACATTTGAACTTCCCATAATCGCTGGAGGAAGTCCAAGAAGCGTGAATATTCCTGATGCAACTGCATAAGCCCCTATGCTGACAGCCTTCTCACTCATCCACTCGGGCGCTGCCGCTGCAACTGGAAGGTCAGATATGTCAACACCAAGTTCGTTTGCAATAGAGGCTACAACGACGAGTATCCTGCTTATATCAACACAGGAACCCATGTGAAGAACAGGTGGTATCCCAAGCGATTTACAGAGAGATTTTAAACCTTCTCCTGCCATATCTGCCGCATCAGGGAGTAGAAGCCCTGCTTTTGCACACGCAATTGCACTACACCCTGTTTCAACCACAAGAATATCCTTCTCAATTAGCGCCTTTGTCATCTCAACATGGTTCTTATCCTGCACCACCTTGGGGTTGTTACACCCGACAAGAGCAACAATCCCCCTGATCTTCCCTTCTTTTATTGCATCGATCAACGGTGTTAAGCTTCCACCAAGTGCCGCAATGATCGCCTCAGCACTAAATCCCGCCATCATATCGACTGGATTTGATGGTATCAGCACTTTGTCTGGATTGCGGTTTTTAAAGTTTAAAATTGCCCGTTTTACTATTCCCTTTGCGATATCAAACCCATTCTCCTCATCAAATTCTATATGCTCGGCGCTTGGGAATTTCGCCTTCGGTGATGTTGAGATGAAGAGCGTGTGATAACACTTTGCAACCTCCCCAAGTGATGGCATGATACACTGCACGTCTACAACCATCGCCTCAACGGCCCCTGTTACGATTGCAAGCTCCTGGTTAAGGAAGTTTCCAGCAACAGGAATACCACGTCTCATCAAAAGCTCATTTGCGGTACAGCACATCCCACTGAGATTGATACCGTTAGCTCCTTCCATCTTTGCAAGTTCCACAAGTTCCAGATCCTCTACTGCTTCTGCAAGTAGCTCAGAGAGGATCGGCTCATGCCCGTGCACCACGATGTTGACCTTATCTTCATCGAGCACCCCGAGATTCACTCTCGATATTACAGGTTTTGGTGTTGCAAAAAGGACATCAGAAAGCTCTGTAGCAATCATGGAACCACCCCAGCCATCTGATAAAGCAGTTCTGAGTCCATGGAGGATGAGGTTCGCATAGTCGTTATCAACCCCTATGTGGGTTCTATGCATCATTTCAACGATCTCTCTATCTACTCCCCTTGGAGTAATTCTCATGTCCTTCCAGAGCTTCTGTCTAACCTCAGGTGCACGCTCAACGAACTGCAACCTGCCCTTTACCATCCCAAACTCGTCAAGAACTGCGAGTGCAAGCTCTTTTGCAATCACGTGTTTATCCTTACCCGCAGTCTCGATTCCAAACTCTGCTGCAAGAGTCTTTAATTTCCCTTCATCTTTGATGTCATATCCTGATGCTTTATTCTCTGCTGTAAGGAGCAAAGTCTGAGCTATATCCCTGCCGTGATCCGAGTGTGCCGCAGCACCTGCTGCAATCGCCTTTGAAAGGTTTCTTGCAACGATCGTATCATAGCCAGCTCCACAGACTCCTTTGTCAGCTTTTGCTGCATGTGGACCTACCTTGAGATATATCGGCAACGAGGAGTGAGTAAGCCTGCAGGGACCCATATTGCAGTTCTTACAGCAGATTCCAAGCTCGCCGAAGTTGCATTTGTCTCCCTGCTTTTCAAAACGGTCCCAGATAAGTTCAACTTTATCCCTCTTTGCTTTATCTATGAGAGGTTTTGCAGTTTCATCAATCGTCTTTTCTGATGCCATAATATTTCACATCCATATCACTTCATACTTTAATATTTTGTTTTTTAGAGACCGTTACATTACATGTTGGTACAATGAAATTAACCGCAGATGAACGCTGATAAACGCGGATACGCCACCTGAAAATCTGCGTTCATTTGCGTTCGTATATACACCTTATTGCAAGAGTAAGAAAAATCTATCTTATCCACCAACAGGAATTGTAACGGTCTCGTTTTTTACCAGCTGCGTCCATTAAGTCAACGACCCCGTACGGCGCT
>DATKUV010000153.1:0-5938 GCA_035530415.1 Candidatus Nanoarchaeia archaeon
ATTAAATGTGAAAATCCTTAAATTTATATGCTTATAAAATAAGCGCATAAAAATCCTATATTTTTTCTAAAAACCGAATGAAGGGGAGGATAGTTCTTATTTATGCGCTTAAAAATCCCGGAACTTGGGTTTCATCGGAACGTACACAAGAAAAGGCATGGAGCGGTGGGTGGAAGCATTTGCTGGATTCAGAAATTGGAAGAAAGATTTAAAAGGAGTCTTAAGTTGAAGATCTCATTTGTTCATGTAAGGTCCATAACTATATAATAGAATTTTTTAGATTTATTCCAAAGATCCGTGTAATCCCGCAAATTGCTCCCATATTCAGTATCCAAGCGAGACTTATGAACACTGGCAGTCCCTCTCCGAAGGCAAAACTCCAGAGTCCACTGGATATCCCTGCCAGTTCCATGGTCCCCCCCAGACCAGCAGCAACGATTGCAAGTGACAGGTTATATTCAAGGACCTGACCGTTATTGTAGAATAATCCCAGCAAGACGAATGCAGCGTACGTAGCAAGCACAGGAACGGTGGCGAGTGCAAAATACCCTTCCATATAAAAGAAAGCAGCAAAAGCAACCAGTCCCATAACAAAAGGAACATTCCTAAATCTTTTTCCGCTCAACTCCACGTACGCGAACACACGGCTCAAGAAATGTGTGAATCCGATAATGGGAATCACAAATATCGGGATGGAAAAGGTTGAGAACAGTAATTGTGGGGGGCCATTGTATTGCAACATGCCAGCAAGAGAAGCCAGATGTTCCACCATATACGCCATGAAGATAGAAATAATTGAAAGTATAACCAGATCCTTTGTTCCCATTCTGGTGGCGAACAATGCAGCAAAAATAATGGCAAATAACAATCCCAGCATGAAATTGAGGGACGATATGGCAAGATATCCTTCCATGACATAGAAGAACAGCATGATAAATGTGATGATGGAGATGATGATAAGATTAGTTCGCTTCCTGCTTTTATTTTCTGGGGTAGCTGGCTGCTTATCGAGTGACCATTTTGCAACATCGTTTAACATCTGCAATAAACCAGGAGTGAAATGCTTCAAAATGGGCAGAGTGGCAGCATCATATAAGAAGAAATCAGAAACCAAATTGAAGAATGTATCCCAGGTCGGGATTTTTAGTAATGTGTGTGTACTCCATGTGTACAATCGCACAACTTCAGGGTCAGGACGACTCCAGTTGCCATCAAGGGAATGAGAATATGGGAGTGTCGTGATATCGAATGTTTGTGCTGCATCACCAAGGTTTCTTTCATGGGCTAACTTTAAATGTTCAATATCTTCCTTGGGATTTTTGAAGCCCATTAGTTGTGCCGATATGGCATCTGCTGTAACTACACTGTTGGAAGCCACTATTGTATGAAAATCAACCGAAACGCAGGAAAGTGGCCCTATTGCTTCACCGCCTATGCTACCGTCAACGATGGTAAGGTCAGGCGTGAAGGCATAATTTATCCAGTATATTACTTCATCGATCCCAAGTTTGTGGTATTTCGCCTTGTCGATCTCGGGAAGTGTGCCGTACATATTCTTCATGCCAAGGGTGACACCTGTCAGCAAATGGGTCTTCATTGCAGGAATGGAAATGATCACATCGGCATCAATTATTTCCTTTGATACTCGCTCCTTGCCCATTATACTCTCTTCTCCAAAATCGAAATTGACGATCTTCGTTTCAGAGAGATTGACTAATTTTACACCTTTTTCCTTAGCCCACTTTGGCCACCCTTCTGCTTTTGCCACAGGCCAGAACTTCGTCCAGACCATATCAGCATCACATATCATAGGCTCACCACCAGCCTCCCGGACCATATCCACCACATCACTTGCAAGGTCCAGAGTGGTGTAAGTGGAAATAGAATTTGGCGACCCGCCGCATATATTTGCTTTGATCAGAACCTTATTTCCGCTTTTTACAAATGTCCCCATTCCGCCTAATGCATCAACGGCATATCTTACTGCTTGATGTTTATTCTGGACTCCCTTATCAACGTCAGGATAACGGACCACCTCATATTTCGATTCATCTTGCCTGTCCTTGCCCCAGTTTTTCAGGTCTTCGTATGAATATAATTCATTTGACAATCGTCTGCGTTTTGACATCACCAATGCCGTAGCATAGCCTAAATAAATAAAAAGCGGATACAGGGCGAACAGGAAGGCCACCACAAGCAATGGGACGTCTTGTTTGTATATCCCGGTAATATTCGAGTGGAACATGAACTCCGAGCCGATGGAACTGGAACATATAATGGGGAAAACACAGCGGAAAATATCTAAATACAAAAAAATGCTGAATATGATGAATATTAAAACAACAAGTAAACCAATGGTCATTTTGGCCAGCCTTTCCAATCCCAGCCTGTTGCCTAAGAAATATAGTAATGCCCCTATAATAATGAGCACTGGCGGATCCAGCAGAAAACTCATTTAATAGCCCTTTGATTTAACAAGGTCACACCCACTATAAAAATATTACTCAAGAATGCAGTTGGACTTATAAGAGGTATCTTTGTTGAATGCGAGACCTTCAATTCAAGACTCCTTTTAAATCTGTCTTCCAATTCCTGGTTCCCAGACTCCCGTAACCTTGCCACTTAAAGCTAACCTGCCAATACTTCTTTTCACCTCCTGACTCACAGGAGAAGGCGCACACTCCTCCAGCGGTGTTCCAGGCAGTGGTGTAAAATAATGAGAATGAATGCGCCCGTTATTATCAATAATCCATTTTATCAAATCCAATGTATCGTTCTGATCATCAAAGGTCTCGCCGGGCAGCCCAAATATAACATCAATAATGGGTGTTAGTTCATATCTCATGCATAACTGTATCGCATTTTTTACTTCATCCACGCCATGCCCTCTACTAATCTGATCAAGCACAACCTGGCTTCCACTCTGTGCACCCAGACTTAAAGATGTATTATAGCAGTATTTTTTGACCAGTCCTAGCATCTCCTCAGTCACAAATTCAGGCCTGACCTCTGAAGGAAAAGTACCGAAAAATATCCTGCGACCTTCTGGAATAGCTTCCAGCAGCGCCTGTACTTTATCAGGTTCAGGGCGTATGCCATTTGAACCGTATGCAAAAGCATTGGGGGATACAAACCTCACATCCCGCATCATACCCGCATATTTTGCCACCACTCCGGGGCTACGGTGACGCATCCTGTGCCCGGACAACCTGGGAGTCTGGCAGTAACCGCAATTATGAGGACACCCTCTGCTGATCTCTATGGTACCCATAAGGAGGTCTTTGGAGAAAGGTGGATATGCATCAAGGTTTACGTCAGGTCTTTTTCCTGTGTGTACACAATTTCCCCCCTTAAGATATGCGATACCTTCCACATCTGTGAGATCTCCTTCCCTGATACTTCTAACAAGTTCGGGAAGGGTTTCCTCCCCCTCTCCTATAACCACGTAATCGAAAAATTCCAGGCATTCTTTTGGCCTTGCTGAGGGGTGCGGGCCACCTGCTATGAAGATAGAATCTGTGGATGCAGCTTTAACTTCCCTGAATACCTCATCTGCCTGGGCAGTTGCAAAGCTGTATACCATTATTCCATCAGTTGGCTCCTCCACCAGCTGTGCCCCATCAACCAGCGGCATCAAGGCTGCCAGGCTGTTATTATTCTTTTTATTCCACTTAAAATTTATATTCAAGGCATATACCCCTACATCTGGATGGGTGAAAGGGTCACACACATTAGGCCAGCTGCAAAAACCAGGATTCCCAGCATCTTTCTTGAGCTGCCGATCTCATCAGCATCATCCAGGGGTTCAGGATGTCCACCGGATGCGAATAGCATAATAAAAAATCCCCAGAATATCCACATGGCACCATTTTGATTCATTACATAATATACGAAAAATCCAACTGACAGCAGAATAAATGGCATTATCCCAGACACAAGATCAGCCTTTTGCCCCAACATAGAGCGCAGCATATGTCCACCGTCCAATTGACCCGCAGGGATAAGGTTCAAAGTAGTCACAAGCATCCCAACCCAGCCTGCAAACGCCACTGGATGAATGATAATGTCTTCCCCTATACCTCCAAGCAAGCTGCCGATAAATAAAAAAAGGGGAGGCAATGAAAGGTTAAGGGACAAGCCATTTTCAGGCACTGCCAGTATTACTGGAGGGAGGGATAGACCGATAGCAGTGACTACAATAGAAGCTATTAAGCCTACAACCGGTCCGGCCACTCCTACGTCGAACAATGCTTTCCGACTGGGGATTGGACTTTTATTTTTGATAACAGCACCCATGGTACCTACGATACTGGGAAATGGGATGAAATAGGGAAGGGACGTTTTCATGCCGTGGATCTTTGCCACAAAATAATGGCCCATCTCATGGGAGCCTAATACGAACATAATGGCCAGAGTGAAAGGAAGACCTTTTATTATTTCAATTGGATTAGAAAACGGAACTGCACCGAACATGAATGATCCCACAAACATAGTTGTGAAAAAAGTAATAGTAGCCAGCACCACATTAATCCATATCCGCTCTTTTTGTTCTACAATTGGACTGATGATCAGGACATTTTCACCCAGTTCATAGCTCATCTGAACATCATATCCCATATTGTTCAAAGGAACCCATAATCGTTTCAAAATATCTTTTGATTCGTTTATAAGATGTCCGTATAGAAAATGAACTCCATCTTTGTATACATATTCATATATTTTGAAATCTGGTACTTTTGATTTTATTATCTCAATAATAGCATCATCAGAATCTGGTGGACTGTTTTGTTCAGAATCATTCATAATATCGTAACAACCCCTTTTGTACCATCAACCCTGACAATATCGCCGTTTTTAATAGTTTCAATTGGATCCGGGTCAGTACTATCAACCATTGGAATATCCGATATAATAGCTCCCACAACAACAATCGTTTCAGCAGACCTGTTTATAATAGCAGCAGGGGCTACATTGTTCTTTTTCAACTGATACATAACATAAGACCCAACAGTTGAACCTTTCCCATACGGAAACACCAGAACCTTACCACTCAGACATTTACCTTCAAGTTCATGCCCATCCTCCACGACTATTCCGGTAACGGGATCAACACTGCCCAGAAATGATATGGACTTTGATGTTACAAGGGCAACTCCTTTAGCACAACCACGTGAGATCGGTCTCCCCTTCAGGACCTTAATTGTCATCTCCTCCCCTTAAACAATCGTTAATAGTAGCGAGTCTGGAACCTACACCGCAAAGACCAGGAATATAATTCAAGGCTTTTCCTGAATCAGTAAGTACACATCCAAACCTGTCTGTAGCAGGCGATACGACCATGCAGGTATCAACTATCACCTTAGCGCCACTGGACTCAATTTTATTAACAAGATCCGGATTTGCATCCCTTACAGTTCTTGAGGTGCATATCCATACTTCCCTGTCAAGTTTTTTCCCTTCAAGTATTTTGGCCACCTGTTCCAGTTCATCAGCAGAATAATGGGGACAACCCAGTGCAGCCAGATCAGGTTCATCCTGACAGCCTTTACCAAATACCTCATCGATCTGTGCCCTTTCAATAATTATGGTTTCTTTTGGTTCCTGATACAAACCTGCTTCAGGTGTTACATCCTGCACATGATATAGTGCCACAGCACCTGATGCTGCCATAGCCGCACCCAGGGCCTTTAATTCAGTGTTTGACGGCCGGGATGCGAGTTTAAATAATAGCACACCAGATCCTACCATGGGCCCTACCAGATATCCCAGTGCCCCATAATCGGCACCTTCCAGTTTTGAATCAACTTTGACAGTAACAGTAGGCACCCTATTCTCATCCAAATGGTAGCCATAATTCGGGGTTTTTCCTATCAAAGCAGCAGATAATGCAGAAGGCCCGCCCTCGCGATTGGTCCTGGCCCCTATTACGGAGTTTGCA
>DATKUV010000154.1:0-5701 GCA_035530415.1 Candidatus Nanoarchaeia archaeon
AGGTCCCATGTAGTGGCAACCGTATCCGGGTAATCTGTGGAAGGTCCGGCCCGGTTTAAAAGCTTATTTTTATGGACTGTGAACAGATTCAGGTAATCTAAAAGCGTTCTTCCCTTTACTTCAATGTAAGCCCCTGCCTGCTCAAGGGCAAGAGGCAGGTCACCTAATGCTTCTGCCAGAGCACCGGCAGCATCTCTGTCAGTATATCCCGTTCGATTTAGTAAGAAATCCACTGATTCTTCTCGCTTCAAAACGCGCACGTCAAGAGGAGTGGCGATGCCCCGCCAGCTGGGATTTTGGGAAGTGATAAGTAAATGACCTGTTTCCCCCTGTGGAATGTACTTTCGAACCTCTGCTAGATCTTTTGCGTTATCGAAAATAAGCAGCCATTTTGGAATTTGTTCCAGTCGGTGCTTTACTGCTTTAATAATGACCTGTTGATCAATAGCATCTTTCTCACGTAGATCAAGCTCTTCTGCGAGACTGGCGTAATCAGCAGCCAGGGTCGCATGTTCTTCTGAGCGAATCCACCATACAATGTCATATTCTGCTGCGTTGCGGTATGCATACTCAAGGGCAAGCTGCGTCTTACCCACACCACCCAGGCCATGCATAGCCTGTGTCAATGCGGCTGGCTTTCCTGAATTTAGTGCATCCTTCATTTTGGCCAGGTGTTCCTCCCTCCCCGTAAAATTGGGATTACGATTGTGTGGGACATTCCAGATGGGGGGCAGGGCACCAGGGAAACGGGGCTGTCGGGCTACGGAGTGCTGTATATCTTTAGGGAAAGCCGGCTTGACCAAAGGCTTGGCACGCTCTCGACTGATTCCTTTAAGCAGTGCATCTTTTGCTGCATTTTCATCAAGGTTCACCAGGTCGATATGGATAATTGAAGATAAGAGACCTTTAAGATCACATTTCCGGATACAAACTGGTAACAATGTGCCCTTTTCTCCAGTCGGATCCTGGACAAAAGCTGCTGCCCACTCGGGCTGGGTATAGAGTGCATTGAGATAGGCGGGTGACAGGACAGCAATGGTGCGCTCAGCTTTTGCAGCAGCCTGCTGCATCTCCAGAACAAAGTTGGAGCCGGGCCGGAAATCCCAGGCCTGCAACACGGTGGTATATTCTGCTTCCTCCAGTTGCCAGGCTATCCATTCGGCCCAGGTCTTGTCCGCTTTATTATAGCTGATAAAGAAATCTTTCATTGATTGTTCATGCCTTTTTCTTTAGTAAAAATAACAGATGAATTTAAACTTTATAAAAATGTCTATTTAAGACTGCCGGAAAAAAGTCATATTCATTAATTATTCGAACCTGAACTTTCTGACAGCAACCCCAAAAAAGATCACGCACATCAATACCAGCATTCCCACTTCTTTTAATATCCCGACCAATCCAAGGTCAAAGAATAAGAGATCATAGAACCCATCCATGGCCCAGGCTGTAATTGTGAAATGAGCCATATCCTGCATAAATTGGGGTTCGATGAACAGGGGCCACCATGAACCGCCAATGGCAGACATGATCATTACCAGCAACATCGATATTGAATTTGCCTGATCTTCCGTGGTCACCAGGACTGCTATCAACATCCCCAGTCCGGTGGCGGAAAGTGTAATGGCAGCTATGAGTATGACAAGTGCCACCATATCACTACCCAGGTTCAGATCAAACACAAAGTGACCAAATATTATCAGGACAGTAAGCTGGATAAAACCCCTGATAAAGGTACTGGCAATTTTGCCGCCAATGATCTCGACCCTGCTTATGGGTGCAGTGACCAGTCTTCTCAATGTCCCGGATTCCCTTTCATTGATCAGGCTGATCGAACCGATCTGTACTGTGGTGAATAATAAGAACATAACAGCAAACCCGGGCACATACTGGGTAAATGGTGAAAACTCGCCCAGGTTGGAAGTGGTGGTCTCTGAGATGACGGTCACTGGAGGTGGTTCTGCAAACTGCCCTGCCACGCCTACAATTTGCAAAATCTGCTCCTCATTAAAAACAGGAATTCCATACGAAGCAACTGTCTTTACAGCCACTACATTGGTTGATATCCTGCTGGCATACCCTTCCACGATCTTTTCAAGCACTGTGTTCTGGGATTCCTGTCTGGGGTTATTGATGATCAGCAGTTCACTATCCTTTCCCGTCATTACTGATTCAGTAAAACCCCTGGGAATAATGATCAACCTGCCATATTCCTGGTTCTTGACCCTTTCCCTTGCAGCAAACTCGTTGGATTCCATATCAACATCTAATATATCAATATCTTCCAGAAATTCTACCAAACCTTTTGAAACATCATTGTTATCCAGATCAACAACCAGCACATCGATCTTAATATTCTGCTCAAATTCCCCACCAAGCGCTAATCCTGCCACTGAGATGATGATCATAGGCAAAAGGAACATCAAAAATATGGCATTGCGATCCCTGATGACGATCTTCAGGTCCTTGATTGCAATGATGTGGAATTTCATAGATCAACCTCTCAATTTTGTGCCGGTAAGGTGAAGGAACAGTGTTTCCAGATCAGGTTCTTTGATCTGTATGGACTCCACTTGAGTTCCTGCTGAAATTAAAATATCAATAATTTGTGCCAGCGATTCTCTGCCATGCAGCAGCTGGACGGTCATACTGTCCTTATCCAGCGAGACCTTCCGGACTTCATTCATCTTTTCGATGGATTCAACGGCATCGTCAGGGAACTCTTTTGCCATCAAATAAATTATATCGTTTTCACCTACCAGGTCCAACAACCCCTGCAATGTATCCAGGGCAATGAGTTTCCCTTTATCCACAATGGCTATACGATGGCATAGTTTTTCAGCATCTTCCATCTGGTGGGTGGTTAACAGCACTGTCGTTCCAGCCCTGTTAAGTTCCTGGATGGTATCGTATATTCGCCTGCGGCTCTGGGGATCAACACCAGTGGAAGGTTCATCGAGAAACAGTATTTTCGGGTTGTGCAGCAGTGCCACTGCAATATTTATCCGGCGTTTCATCCCACCCGAATATCCTTCAATTATATCGTGGGCACGGTCTGTAAGACCCACCATTTCAAGCAGCGTCTCTACCCGGTTCTTCAGGGAAGCACCACTTAAGCCATATATTTTACCATAGAATAGCAGGTTTTCCTGCGCTGTCAGGGTATGGTACAGGCTGATCTCCTGAGGAACTACGCCAATGATTTTTTTGATTTCAAAAAACTCCTTTTCAATATCAAATCCTTCAATAATAATCTTGCCAGACGTGGATTCCAGCAAACAACACATCATTGAGATAAGGGTGGATTTGCCTGCTCCGTTGGGTCCCAGCAGTCCGAATATCTCGCCTCTGTTAATGTCAAAGGAAACTCCATCTACAGCCGTGTGGCCGTTATATTTTTTAACCAGGTTTTCCACAGTGATTATGGGAAGGTCATTCACTGCCTTTTCCGCCTTTTCGCTTTTGATAGAAATATACCAGTCCGGACAGTATCAGAACTAATCCCCCTATTAAGAATGGGTTCTGGAATATCCCGCCCGAATCCGGCTCTCCATATACCGCGACCGGCACGTAGATGGTATCCGAGATCACGGTCTTTCCTTCAGCATCATCATATTCGATCTCGGTCTTTACCGAATAGGTCTTTGCAGTTGCATCTTCATCCACTTCGATATTGAACATGGCCAGGACCTCGTCGCCCGATTCCATATCCCCAAGATAAGCAGTAAAATCAGTACTGCTCAAGGGATCAGATAAACGAAGCCGGACAGTGGCTTTTGATGCGGTTTCCTCGCCGGTGTTCCTGAACGTAATACTGAGGATACCTTTGCTATCAGGTAATAAGTTACTGGAAACTTCTGTTACTTCAAAATCAGCCTGTTTCCCAACTATAAATTCAAGAACATGGGATTCATTGACATCCTTATACAGGAAATTATAATCAATCTCGTTGGTTGTGGAATCACCGTCCACCTGCACGTCCTTTTGGTACTGGTATGTAAGTTTTAATCTCAATTGATATGTACCAGCTTCGGCATTGTTCCATGTCTTGATCTCAAATTGCAGGGGTTCGGATACCTGGCCCGACACAATAGTGCCTGCACTCTGTGATCGTGACTTAATATCAACCGGAGCTTCATCAGCCAACAAAGTTGCCACTACTCCAACTGCAGTTGTGACTCCATATTCATATTGCTGCTCTATTTTTGACAGGGCGATCTCATTTGCATCTGCAGGCTCATCCTCTGATTCAAATCCCAGGATCTTGCCCTGGTTCATGATCTGGACAAGTATGGTGGTAGATTCATCCCTGTCATATTCCGGACTGCCAATTATGCTGACTACCATCTCAGGTTGGCCGTACACAGTAAAAAAATCCTCATTGAATTTCCATTGATTAGGTGGGATTGTTTCAGCCTGGACTTGAGGAATGAATATTATAAAAAGTATAAAAAAAACAAGTGATTTTTTCATAATTACACCCTTATGTATTCTAAGTAGGTCTCTACTAATTGAAAAATATATGCAGCCAAGAGCATGGAGGATCAGGAACAGTAAAGACACTCTCAAAACCTACAGAACCAAAAATCTTTCGGAGAGTGAGATTAGCTACATACTAAAAAAAAAGGAGGTGTGGACATCTACCGCTCAGTAAGCTGGAAAAATATCTAGATTTTGGTATAAAGTATCCACTTATAATGTTGCTTTCACTCGTTCATCATGTGACATATTAGCCAATTTCTCAACTTCTTTTATATCAAGTTCAAGTCCCTTAGCCACTCGACGACCATAATCCGGATCTGCTTTGAAGAACAGAGCTGTCTGGCGGAGTTGTATACGCTTTTGCGCTCCCCCAAGATGACCAATAATATTACCTGCAAGATTCTCACGGTCCTGATCGGTCATCACATCACGATACAGATTACCAGGCTGAACAAAATCATCGTTGGGATGTGTATATTGGTGACGATCTGCTTGTCCGGATATCTCTATCGGAGGTTCTTTTGCAGAAATGTCTGGTTCAGGTCCATTAAAACTATTTGGCCAGTAATTCGGACCGCCGCCACCGTTTGGATCGGTACGCATAGATCCATCGCGCTGATAGCTGTTCTCAGTTGCATTTTTCGGTGCATTTACTGGCAACAGGTGGTAGTTCGGACCCAGTCTGTGGAGATGGGTATCATGATATGAGAAAAGCCGACCCTGGAGCATCTTATCTGGAGATGCGGCAATACCTGGCACAAGATTCTGCGGGCCGAATGCAGCCTGTTCAACTTCAGCAAAGTAATTTTTAGGGTTACGGTTCAAAACAAGCTTGCCAACCTCTATCGGTGGAAAGTCGGCATGGGGCCAGACTTTAGTGATGTCAAATATATCAAAACTGTAATCCTTTTCCTGCTCAGGTGTCATTATCTGCATCTGTAGAGTCCATGATGGGTAATCTTCCCGTTCAATAGCTTCATAGAGATCCCTTGTAGCATGGTCCGGGTCCTTGCTGCGCATAATCTCTGCCTCCTGTCGGGTAAGATTTTTGATTCCCTGATCAGTCTTAAAATGATATTGCACCCAGAAATATTCGCCCTTCTCATTATACCACTTAAAAGTGTGACTGCCATAGCCGTTCATGTTTCGAAATGAGGCTGGAATACCACGATCGGAAAAGAGAATGGTTACCTGGTGAATTGATTCAGGTGTCAGGGAAAGA
>DATKUV010000155.1:0-6701 GCA_035530415.1 Candidatus Nanoarchaeia archaeon
GTTGTCCTTTTAGCAACAACTTCAGCAATTTCCATAAAATATTCGTCTAATGTGGGTCTTTCATCCATGTTTTTACCAAATATAAAACTCTTTTTGCCTTAAGATGATAGTAAAAGGTAAATATGTTATGATATATTTACAGCCTGTTATTTTAACATGAGACCGTATTATTATTTATTATTTATTATTTATGGTGTAAATTAATGAAATCCATCAACATAGAAAATTATATAGATGCCTATCTTAGGCGATTCTCAACAAAACAGATGATCGCAATCCCTTTGGTGGTATTATTAGTATCTCTTTTGATCCTGGGCTGGTCATATTATAGTACAGGCAGCCCGGTTGAACTTGGTGTGGAATTTACAGGCGGGACAATTGTAACCGTAGAATCTGCATCTCCATATAATGTGGTACAGCAGGAATTTGCTACCCAGTTCCCTGATACCCCACCCTTAAGTGGAAGAGACGCAGGTGGCGGGCGGGTATTATTACAGTTTGGTCCTATGGACAAAACCCAGCAATTAGAGCTTAACAAGTACATTAGTTCCCATTACGGGAAAGATGTTTTTCTGAAACAGATGAGTGCCTTATATGGGGAAAACCTGCAGCGAAGTGCAATAAAAGCAGTCATTTATGCATTCATTGGCATGGCCGTTATTGTATTTTTCATTTTTAAATCAATAGTCCCTTCAGGAGCTGTAGTATTGTCTGCTTTTTCTGATATTGTAATTGCAGCCACCCTTATGGACCTGTTCAACATATCACTCTCGCTTGGAACTGTGGCAGCATTGTTAATGTTGATCGGTTACTCAGTAGACAGTGATATCCTGCTTACTACAAGGGTGCTGAAAAGAAGGGGAACTACTGACGAAAAATTACGGGCAGCTATGAAGACTGGTCTTACCATGACCTCAACCACACTGGCAGCAATCTTTGTACTGTTCGTAGTCAGCACTTTTGCCCATTTTTTCACATCATTTTCAAGGATCGATATCATATCTGATATTTCATTAGTGCTGCTGTTAGGTCTTGCAGCCGATCTTATGAACACCTGGATGTTGAACACTGGTATTTTAAAATGGTACACTTCCAGGGACAAACCCACCAGGAAGAAGAGGGGGCGAAAGAAATGAACGGTGAAGAGGGCGAGAAAGGACTCAGTGGCGACTACAGAGTCATGCTGCTGGTTGGAGCGTTGATATTATCTTTGATCTTGCTATTTTTGCCTACTGTATTTCCTGAATTGAATTATGGAGGGCTCAGGTATGGTCTGGACCTTGACGGAGGTTCATGGCTTCAGCTTCGACCAGAAGGAGCTTTGGTCCAGATTGATGCTGATGTAGGTCAGATCATCAGCCAGGAATATGGGGCATTATTGAACGAAACCATTACACTGATCAATGAAACCTCCTCTAAAGTTTCATTTACTACCAATAAAATTGTCACTGATAAACAAATCGAATCATTAGGGTACGGTGAGGCTACTGTATTGACCAGGGGAGGGGTTACTACCGTAGATCTACAGCTCTCAAAATCCCAGGTAATTACCAGATATCTCGAAAATAAATTTAAAACAGAAGTTGTGATTATTGAGGACAGGGACGGTTTGTGGTTCGAGATCAGAAAAAAGACATCTGCTGAAGAATTGGAATCAATATTGATACCTGTAAAAGGCTCAATATTGGCATATAAGGACGGGGTCTCACCTACCACGCTAGCAGGGACAAAAGAAATACTTGAAAATAAATTGAATCTTTTTGGTCTGAGTGATATCAAACCAACCATAGTAGATAATGAATTTATTTTGATCGACCTGGCTGGAATAGATATAGATACTGCCCTGGACCTGGCAGGGACCCCTGGTAAATTTGAGATACGTATCCAGACCGAAGGAAATGAAACCCAACATGCCATTTACGGAGAAGATATTCAGTCAGTAGGTTTCCATAAAACAGATACTTACGGGATTTGGGGTGTCCCTTTTACCCTGACCCAGCAGGGTGCTGATGCATTAAAAGAAGTCGCAATTGAGACAAATGCTGTTAATGACCCGGACAGCCACAACGTAATAATGCTGCTGGATAATAATGAGATCTATAGTGCCCCTTTATCAAAAGACCTGGCTGACAGCCTGAAATATGTACCGGTACAACAAATGTCAGCATCATTCGGTACTGATGGCGGGAGCAAAGAAAAAGCAAAACAACTGGAAACCCATTTAAGAGCCGGTGCACTGCCCGTTAATGTGGAAGTTATAGGTTCCGGACAGGTGCCTGCGTCATTAGGCGCACAGTTCAAGGAACTGACAGCCATTGCAGGTTTGCTCGCCATTATTGTAGTGTCATTCGTTATCTACCTCAGATATCGCAGAAAGGAGATCATGCTCCCTATGATCCTGACTTCCTTAAGTGAAGTTATAATGATACTGGGTTTTGCTTCAGCAGTGAAATGGCAGCTTGACCTGCCCGCCATCGCAGGTATAATTGCTGTTATAGGAACTGGTATAGACCATCTTGTGATCATCACTGATGAAGTGCTGTACGAAGGAAAACTACCGCCCACAAAGGTATATTTGACCAGGATATCCAGAGCATTCGGTATCATTTTTGGTGCGGCAGCCACAACTATAATCGCAATGATCTGGCTGATCTGGCTGGGATTCGGTGCAATGAGACTTTTTGCGATGACAACAATAGTAGGTGTGTTGATCGGGGTCTTAATAGCCAGACCTGCATATGCCAGGATAATTAAATACGTGCTGAAGGAAGAGCAGGAAGAATAATGACTGCCAACGATATCGTTCTTGTCAGGTATGGTGAGATCGCTCTGAAAAGTACCACAGTCAGGAACAGGTATGAAAAAATCCTTATGTCCAATATACGAGCTATGCTGGATGCAAGGGGAAATGAATACAGCGACATTTCCAGGGAATGGGGGCGTATTTATATTCATACGACAGACCCAGCAGCTGCACAAACTGCTTCAAAAGTATTTGGTGTGGTTTCGGCCAGTCCAGCCATCACCTGCGAACCAACCCTGGGATCTGCAGCCTCCACAGCTGCCGATGTAGGTGAGGCAATTATTAATGAAGGTGATTCATTTGGAGTCAGGCCCAGACGTTCGGGCAGACATTCATTTTCAAGTAGGGATATTGGTGTAGCCTGTGGCGACGCTGTATGGGAGCGGATCGAGACCAGAAACCCAAAGGTTGATCTTACCTCTCCTGACAAAGAGATATTCGTAGAGATCAGACAGGACTATGGTTTTGTATTTACTGAAGTGGTCCAGGGCGTGGGCGGTCTACCCTTAGGTACACAGGGACGGATGGTTGCACTGGTTTCTGGTGGTATTGATTCACCTGTGGCAGCCTGGCTTATGATGAAACGGGGCTGTGTGATAATTCCTGTATATGTTAACAATGATCCCTTTTCAGATGAAACTACAAGACAGAGGGCACTTGAATGCATCCGTGTGCTCCAGAGTTGGGCTCCGAGTCATCCTTTTACAGTATATGAAGTCCCGAATGGTGATAGCCAGGTATCGTTCTTATCAGACTGCAATCCCCGCTATACCTGTGTGCTCTGCCGCAGGATGATGTACAGGATAGCAGCTGGCATAATGGAAAAAGAGCATGCTTTAGGCATAATAACAGGTGCGTCATTGGGACAGGTTGCCAGCCAGACAGCTGAGAATATGCTGGCAGAAACCTGCGGTATACATGTACCAATTTACCATCCCGTGATCGGTCTTGATAAGACTGAGATCGTGGATATTGCCAGAAAGATAGGAACATTTGATGCATCCACAAGACCTGCCACCTGCTGTACTGCAGTGCCTGAAAAACCTGTCACTGCTGCAAAATGTAAGAATGTATGCACCGAAGAAGCAGAAATCGATGTGCAGGCCCTGCTTCAAACCGCCATATCTGGCGCTAGAATAGTTCCCCGATCAGAATATATTTTAAATTTATAACTGGCCGTTAAATAGTCTCGATCTTGAATAGAACATTGAGATCTTTTAGTGTCATCTGAATACGATCCCCAAATCGAAGTATATCATCCACGTTGGTACTGGAGTCCCATTCGATCACGTAATCATAGGCACCCTGCATGGGCTTGAATCCCAGAGACATCAACCTTTGATTGACCTCTGAGGGTCTTGCACCTTCACTGTTGAACCAGATTATTAGGTATGTTTTCATGTTCTCACTGTATTGATTGGCTTTAATTATATTATATTTATTGATTGATCATTTCAAGCAGGGTTTCAGCTACTTGTAAGGCCTCATCTTCGGTCTTTACACGTTTTACCAGCATCCTGCCTGTGGGATATAATGATACTTCAGCCTCTCCAAGATCAAATATGATTATTTGTGGAGTGATGACTTTTGCCTTTAGTATATTTCCTGCCCGCTTTAGATCGATTCGTGTAAATACATTGACTTCAAATGCTGTTTTACCTGAACACAGGCTTACTGATATTTTTCTGGACATCTATTGGCAGAATAAAGTAATTATTGATAGATAAGGATGTGGCTGGGAAACATTTTAATAGTATAATTTCTCAGGATTGGTTATGAAAACTTGGAAAATGTTCTGGATAAGTATCATAATTCTTTTATTGGTACTATTTGCGACCCCGCAAGCTTATGCAGAACAAAGGATTTATACTACATTGGTCGATGGCATCAGCATTTACTTATCCCCGGGTGAGACCTGGCCTTTTTATCAGGAATATTCATTTTCCCTTAAAAGTATCACTGATGATAAAGGGTGGGTAGTGTTAAAACTTAATGATACAATCATACAATCTGCGGTTTTACCACCTGGTGAAACCTTTTATTATAATGTGACACCACCAGATTCGAATGAAAGAGTCATTATCAGCCTGACAGTTGCAGGGATATATTCCGGGGAAAATTCAGACATCGTAACTTTTTCTCCAGTATATCAATATAGTAACTTAGATCTCCCTTCAGCAACCCCTATTCCTACACAAGGTCCGGATAATTCAGATAATACTACAAATACAACCACTACTCCTGCAGATTCCCCGGGGTTCAATATCCTGGTTACAGTAATTATAATATGTATTTGCAGTATATTGAAGGGAAAAAGGAATTTTAACAATGATACGACCGTATATCGAGATGTTGCGACCTGAGATTGCTGATATGGACCTGGCGCTTCCGGCAGCCAGTGCATTGCTTGCAACCTATTATGTCACTGGTGGCCTACCAGATGTGTTCCTATTTGTAGTGGCATTAGTAGGGGCATATTTCGCGATAACCAGTTCATATGTATTAAATGATTATTGTGACGTGGATATTGATAGTATTAATCTTCCCAATCGTCCTCTTCCTTCATCACGGATCTCACGAAAAAACGCACTTTCATATGCTGTCCTGTTGGCAGTGATCGGGGGGGGTGCAGCATTTTATCTGAACCCTGAATCCCTGTTGGTTTTTATTATTGCAGCATCTGTTATCACTTTTTATTCAATTATGGCAAAACGCACCACATTTTTAAGCTTTGTACCAGTAGGCATCTCATACGGGCTTGTTCCCATAGGTGTCTGGCTTGCCTTTGACCCGGCAGGGATCTTGAAAACAGGTATTGATCCTCAAATACTTCCATTACCTGCAATATTCCTGGGAATCATGATGTGTGTTACTGACTGGGGTTTTACTCTCAGCGGTGTGGCAAGAGACGTTGAAGGGGATAGTGCTAAAGGTGCACCCACCACACCTGTGACCTTCGGGATACCTGCAACTTCAAAGTTCATATTCGTTTGCTGGGTAATAGGCGTGGCAGCATCCCTTCTTATCGGATATACTGCGGGTTTGGGTCCCCTGTACTTTGCCGGTGCGCTCGCAGGTGGTGCCTGGATACTCTGGCAGTCCCTGGATTTTATTCGGAATCCTGTTCCTGAAAGGGGTGGTAAACTGTTTTTGCAGGGTTCAAGGTACCGTGGTTTGATGTTCGGTTCATTGATTATTGATGTGCTGCTTCTGATCCTGCTAAAATCTGCAGGATATCCATTCTGGAATTTAACTGGTCTTTGAACATGGGATTTGATACTGATATCCTGGTTATCGGTGCAAGCCCTGCCGGGGTCATGGCTGCCAGAAATGCAGCGCTAAAGGGGGCCAAGGTCATCCTGATAGATGGTAAAGAGGATATAGGTAGCCCCCCACATCCCGCAAATACGTTCTTCAAGTTCATGATGGACTCCAGTGGTGAGCCTATTCTGGACGATTATGTGGTCAACAGACTAAAGGGCATGAAGATCAAATCTCCCGGCGGCAGCACAGTCGAGATCGAAACCCCGGGATATTTCATAGACAGGTCTCTTTTTGACAACTATTACAAGGATCAATTGATCAAAGCAGGGGTGGAAATACATACCGGTGTGGATGCCCTGGCAGTGATGCGATCAGATGCTGGAAATTTTAAGACCAGCACTTCAACGGGTGTATTGACATCAAAGCTGGTTATTGCAGCAGACGGTATAGAATCCAGGATCGCAGCCCAGATGGGGCTTAAGACGACACATTATCCGGGAGATATTGCCTGGGCAATGGAGGCAGAGGTCAGGGCACCCGGTATTGGGGAGCCTGACATGTTCGAGTATTATCTTGGGAACCATTCACCTGGCTGGAAGTCCACCTATTCTCCTGCCGGGGGTGACAGGGCTAC
>DATKUV010000156.1:0-8047 GCA_035530415.1 Candidatus Nanoarchaeia archaeon
GGTTTACTAATATTAATTATTGGGATTATATTTATTTATCACAAAATAGATCAACTTAAAATGAATAATTATACATCTATCGTAAAGCTCATATAGCTCAAAACCAATTAATAAAATAATATGAATAAAAAAAATAAAACCATTCTTAGCGTTATTGCGCTTGTTGCAGTGGTGGCATACCTTACATTCACTGGAATGGGTAATTCTATCAATGAATATGTTAAAATCACTGACCTGAAAAATGGTGGTTTTGAAGAGAAACTTATCAGTGTAAATGGAACTGTGGTTAATGATACAATCAATTGGGATCCTGGAGAGACAGAACTCACCTTCAAAATGACTGATGAACAAGACAGCATGGATGTGTACTACAATGGAAATATCCCCAACAGTTTCGCGGCAGATATTCCTGTAGTAGTACAGGGGCAGTATTCAGATGGCCTTTTTACAGCAAGGAATATTCTGGTAAAATGTCCGTCCAAATATGAAGCAGATATTCAGGAATAATATCTACGCTTTCTTTTTTAGATTCTGATATTTGTCCAAAAAGGCTGAATTGCAGGTATTGCAGCAGAAGTAATATGTTCCATCGCCAACCTTGGTTTTGATAGCCCCTTCTGCCATCTCTTTATTACAGTAAGAGCAGGACATTTTTATTAGTGAAGCTGCCGTGGTCAAGGCATCCTTTCTAATTACTTCTTTTATCAGAATGGCCCGGGCTTTATTAATACCCGGGTCTGTAAGAGTATTCTGGATACGAATTATGTCATCGGCATTTCCCATAACCCTGGCCACAATTCCAAAATCAGAATCCGAGGATGTGCATATCTCAACAACTTCATCCATAGCAGATAATTTAGAGACAATACTGGCAGATTCAGAAGGCTTTACATCTACTACCAATACAGCAGTGTGATGGCCTTCGATCTTTTCCAGGTCTATCTCAATAGTAAATCTTCGTATAATACCCAGTTGCTGCAATCTTTCTACCCGGCTTGTAATAGTGGGCACACTGGTATGTGTTGATTTTGCTATATCCCTGAAAGACTGCCTGCCGTCCTCTTGCAACAGCGACAGTATTTTTACATCCAGTCCGTCTAATTCTGCCATACTAAACCTTATTTACTGTCTTTCTTCGAATCTTTTTCCTCACCGAGTTCGTGGCCATGATCATAATTATACCCACTGAAAAGAACCCGATACCGGCCCATACTTCATTGACCATAGGAACAATCTTGAAAGTCACAGGTACACCTCCATAATCTTTCCCCTGGAACAGGATATAAATATCCTTTGTTAATTTCCTTACAACCATTGGATGTGTAGCACTACCGCTTTTTCCGGTCACATATTTGGCTTTTCCATCTCCGATTTCCTTCCCATCCTTGAAAACTGTTAAATAAACACTCTCAGTATTTAGTCCACCAGAGGCAGTAAGGTATTGAACGTCTGGAGCAAATAATATTATCGGATATACATTCCCTGAGGACGGACTTTCAAAATCAGTCATCAATAATCCAGTTGCTGTTACCTTTGCATCTTTCTCGATATCCACCAATCCGGTAGCTATCTGCATTTGTCCGGTCCCGTCGTCGATAGTAATAAATGAATACCGATCCGAATCATACTTTTCAACTACCTTACCGCTGACTTCGATATTAGCACCAGAATATGATTCCGGATTGGCAATAAGGGTGCCAAGGGGCGTCCCGGGATATGTGTCTGAAGCTGCACTTGTTTGCGTGTCAGTAAGCAACAAGCTATACCCTCCACCCACTTCGACTTGCTGTCCAAGGCTGAGAGTTGCACTGGAAGTACTGCCAAAGGATACACTGATCGGGGTCCCGAAAAGGATGAACACAATGCCTAAATGTATTAATAACACACCTGATCTGTTGATCAATACTTTTCGCTTGTCCCTGTACTTCTTGAAATCATCGTAAAATGTCTGTAAAATTGCATAGAGGAGATACCCCAGTGGCGGAAATATTGACATTACCGATATTCCCCCCAGAAGCCGGTAGAATGGGGGCTGTGAAGCAAAGAAAGGACTTGTTTGATCAAGCAGATGGAAGTTTTTCAGCTTGTAGAAGGCCATTATAATGGTAAGTATTACTACAATACCCAGGATCTTCATTGATTCTACTTTGGTGCTCTTCTTATACTGCATGCAAAAGCCGGCAACCAGCAATAATATTATCACCAGTGGATATGAATTGGCGTTAAAGAAATCCACTGTTTGGGGTGCCATTGTAACCTTTTCACCTGCTATCATCTGCTGGATCACAGGGAAGGTAATCCCCCAGATAGAAACCAGGGCTAACAGTGCAAATATGATGAGAGTGATGTAGAACTGGTTTTGTTTCTCAAATGCATCAAACACCATCTCTTTGAAACTCATATCACTTTTATCGTCCTCAGACTTGCTGCTGTTTAGATATTTCTTAATTACAAAGGCTGTAGGTATTACTATTGATATAAGAGTCAAAACCAACAGATAAATGCCAGTATCTGATTCCCCAAAAGCATGTACTGAATTGAATATTCCACTGCGGACCACTAATGCCGCATACATGATTAAAGAAAACGAAAATGCTGCAAATAGCGGTGCAGCTAACTCGAAATTCGTGTTATTTTTCCGATATTGAGATAATGCATGCAAAAATCCGGTAAGAGCAAGCCATGGGATAAAAGAAGCAGTTTCTACCGGGTCCCATGCCCAGAATCCACCCCAGCCTAATATTAGATAAGCCCATACGGCGCCTAAGGCAATACCCCATGTAAGGAATAACCAGGTCAGTCGACCCCACTGTCTTGCAATAGGTTCCCAGCCCTTCTCACCTGTAAACAAAAACACCATAGCAGCTGCAAATGGAATTGTCATCAAACCATAACCTAAAAACAGTGTCGGCGGATGAATTGCCATCCAGGGAGTTATGAGCAAGGCATTCAATCCTGAACCATCAAGAGGTAAATAACCCGGTGTAATTTCATTTGCATAGGTAACATAGATAGTCTCAAAAGGTGAGATTATCGTGGTTACTAACAGCAAGTATAGACCTATCAATATGGTCACTATCTGGGTCCTGCGAAGAAGAGCTGAATTCCATCCCTGTCTTTCGCTCATCCACCATGAAGATAAGAATATTACCCAAACCCAGAACAACAATGTGCCAGACTGTCCGGCAAGTACTGCCGATATTTTATACAGTAATGGCAATGCCAGATCACTGTACTGCCAGACATAGGTATATTTGAAATTAGAGTTTACAAAATAACTGGTAAGGAGCAACAGATCAATGGTCAATAATGCGAACACGGATCTTGAAAGCCATTTTAACCATGGAACAATTATATCATTCTTTTTAAATTCATTCAGTAACAGTCCTGTAACCATAGCGACATTGATTAATATGGTCACTAATAGAATCGAATCGCCCAATTCCATTTATTGTCCTCCATGGCTGGAATCATAATCTGCTTTTACCATCTGAAGTACATTATAAAAATAATCAGCATCCACATATCCGCCGACCCGGTTAATTATCTGCCCGTTCTCATCTACGAACAGTTCATGTGGAGGGTAACTTACACCATAACGCTGGGATGTGGCCCTATTTTCATCCAGATCAACGGCCACTAATACGAAATCATTCTCTAACATCTGCTTTATCCTCTCATCTGGTAATGTCTGTGTCTCAAATTTCTCACAATATTGGCACCATACGGCCCAGAAATATATAAAAACAGGTTTATTCTCCTCTTTGGCAATGGCCAGTCCATTATCCAAATTCTTTTCCCATTTGTAATCTGATATATATGCATAATTCTTATCACTGAGAACCACAGCACTGTGGATGGTCAGATATAAGAAAGAGACCACAAAAATCAGCACCAGTATGGTTAATGCTTTTCTAGTTTTCATATCTTACCTACCGATATCATGTTATCTTTATTTTGTTATTTTATAATTTTCAGCCCAATACAGGAAGTGTAAGTATCCAAAGTCCTGCTGTGGTGTAAACTCCCATGACTATTATCATTGAAAGTAATCCATTATTTAATGTTTTGTTTTTTGATCCATCAGTTGTTAACCGGTAACTCAGCCAAATTGAAAACATAGATCCTGCAAGCAGTAGTAATATCTGCAATAGATTTAGCGTTTCAAAGTTAATGGACGGATTACTATTAAATACATTTAGACCTGCCCACTCCGTGAGATCATATATTCCATAAAAAATTCCCCTGAATAATTTGAATACGTTCCATGCCATGTATGTGGCCAGACCAAGCGGAATAAAGGCATAGGAATAAGTTACTACTCTTTGCTTAGCATTGTCAGGGTCATGAACCCGCTGCAGCAAATAGATTGATAATACTGCTGCGATGCTAAGTCCTGTCAGTATAATTATTGCCATAATATTACGATCAATTCCCAGGAAGTGTATGAAATTGATGATCTTGTTTCTAAAAGGTGTATGTTCCATACCCGTCAAGAAAACTGCAATTGTCACCCAGTGGATCACAGGCTGGTATTGGGGCCATCTGAGGATGCGGGCAATGATGCCTTTATCTAAATAGTTATTATTTGAATCACTGGATAGTTCAGGCTTGGTTGTCTTAACTGACTCTAAGGAATACGCAGGAGCTGTAAGCGAGGTGGATAAGACTTTTTTCATCGTTTTTTTATTCATTCAGGTATCCTCTTAAATAATAGGTGGGAAGTAGGGCAGAAGTGCTGCCTGTATCATTTTATCTATATCGAATAGTATCATAAGTCCCACCAATATCAGGATTAGACCTGAGAATTTTTTAAATTTAGGCGTATAAGGAACAAGCCATTTAAAGTTAGTAGCAGCGTATTTTCCCGAATAAGCGATAATAAGCATGGGAATCCCTACCCCTGCAGAATATACAAACAATAGCAGCATGCCAAATTCAAAGTTACCTTCTATACTCACAAACATGAGAATAGACCCCAGGATGGGGCCCACACATGGTATCCACATAAATCCCAGTGATGAACCTAAGACTAAACCCCCGACAATCCCATCGTCTTTGATCTTCGGGCCCCTGCTTGTGATAGGGGATAGAATTGATTTCCCACCCTGGATAAGCCTGGATGTTATGCTTACAAAGAAATTATTGATATCATCGTCATACATGACCGCACCCATCCCAGTGATAAAGATAATTGCAAACCATCTAAGATATTCTCCATATTCAAATAGTGAAGAACCTACAGCCGAGATCAAGCCTCCCATCAGGGTAAAGGAGATTGACATGCCAATTACAATTGAGATCGGCCTTAACTTGCTGCCCTGGGAACCAGCCAGCACCACTGGTAGAATGGGTAGAATGCAGGGAGTAAGTACTGTAAATAACCCTGCTACAAAAGCCATTATTATTGAGGGGGCCTGGACTATCATTAAAATGTTTCCTTAATTATAATTATATTGCCTCATTCATGACATTGTCAAGGGTTCCTATGACAGTGACCTTTAATATATTATTATCCTGGGTCACATTATAACTGGTAAACCCATTGGCAAGGCTGTTTGCAGCTCGTGCTTCAAATTGGGATCTGAGTGATGCACCACCACCTAAATTCAGATGATAGACCATTTCACGCTTCACCAGGCCATTACCTTCATCACTTAAACCGCTGTAGAAAATATCAGCATATTGATTGAGTGAATTTGACACATCTGAGATGATTGTATTATTTACATCAATTTCCTCTAATACTATCTGGAAATCTAAATAGGCACTGTCCATACTTGAAGGATCAGCCATTAATTGTCTTGTCTTCTCAACATTATTGGTATGTCCATAGATGAACGGTCTGGTAGCAATTACATTGCTCATACCATCACTAATTACTGGTTGAATCGCCTGGTTGGTATGGCCGATATCATGAAGCTCTATCCAGGAAGATGAGCTGTAATCTGCTGCATACATGGCAGCCAGTGGTACTTCGTAGAATCCAGCCGGTTGGACCATTTCTGATGCATATTCTTCAAGGGGTGTACCTGACGCCAGTTTCATATTAATGAACCGAGCCCATATTACACCTCTGGGTGTCATGTTCAGACCATCGGTCAGATTCCTGAAATTCTGGCTTAGTTCAAGGGTGGTGTAATCCACTCTCTGGACTGGTGTTGGTGCCGGATGTTTAAGATCATTATAAATCTCTTTGTCTTCCCCATTGTTTATCAGCCTGGGGCCAAGCCAGAAAATACCAATGAGAATAATAGCTACTGCTGCTATTATCAATAATTTTGTATTATCGTTCTTTTTCTTTTGTGTGGGTTTGGTTTCTGCTTTTATTTGAGGTTTTTTCACCGGACGTGCATCAGGTGATTTATTAGTTGAAGTCTTAACTGTTGTTTTTCTTTTATTCTGTGCTGCCATATCATTCCTCATTATTAATTATCCCGCTTAAATGTAAATGGAAAAATTCCCGATCCACATATCCTGGAATACGTGCACCAGGAATCTCCTGGACTTCGGATGTGGTAAAGATCGAATGTGGGGTTCCTCTAATACCCAGATTCAAAGCAAGTGATGTTTGTTTTACCGTATCTATACTTAATAAAATAAAATTTTCATTCAATATGCCAATGATCCGTTCGTCGCTTAATGATTCTGCTTCGAATTGCTTGCACCAGCCACAATTTTCAGAATGTCCGTAAATGTATATCATTTTATTTTCAGACTCGGCACTTTCAAGAGCATAGCTTAGATTGGTATGAAAGGAGAGTAAGCCAAGTTTTATTGTTTCATTGCCATCAGCAGTTGACTGATCATTTGCAGTAACATTTCTGGTTGCTGCATAAATTGAGCCAAATATTAACAGAGCACCTAATAAAATTATCAATAAGTTCTTTTTACTATCGTTCATTACCTTTCTCTCGTTAATAGGGGCTTTTTTTACTTCAGATATATATTTTTATTAGGTTTTCGACGTCTTAAGTACATTATATTCCATTTACACCTAGTGTAAAGTATGTGTGATAATCTGGATTACTACTTTATTATACTTTCGCTTAACATAATTTACATTCTTATGAAATATCCAGTGCTGAAGATCAATATTACGACTTTGGGTACGAATAGCCTGTAAACAAGACCCGGGAACCTATCAGGTTCATATTCCACATTTTCAAGACCAAGCTCAAGTGCCACCTTATTTAAATTCAATTTTCGGTCAAGGTTTGCAGAGAACACTATATTCTGGTACTTAATGTATGGAAATACTTCAGAAATGATACCGGCCTGGCTCAGCATATCAACCACTCTGCCGATACCATCTTCCACATCTTCGAATCTTTTGGCACCTGTTGAGACCAATTTTCCCGATCTAAATACCATAACTGTGCTGTTGGGTTTTTTCAACCTGACAATTACACCAGCAAAATGCTCGGGATCATACTCTGAACTTTCGAATAATGCAGCAACATGAGTTAGGTCGATACTCTCACCCACAGATGTAGAAGCTACCATGTTCTCGATGTTAAGACTTTTTTTCACCTTGCCTGTGGCAGACATCCTATTTACATAGAAATCCGGAAATGATAACTGTTGGGATATAGCCGTTTGATTCAAACAGGCTTATAAATATAAAATTCCAGGAAGATATTATTTGTTTTTGTAAACCATAATTTATATTAATCCAAAAATCGATTATACACTATTCAAAAAGACGGAATAAATATACATAACGAGTGATGAAATGACAGAAACAACGATTAGTATTGAAGGAATGATGTGCGGACATTGCCAGATGGCAGTAACTAAAGCTTTGAGCAGTGTGGAAGGGGTTACTGGTGTGGAAGTATCCCTTAATCCAGGCCAGGCAAAGGTTAATTACGACTCGAATAAGATTGATATTGAAGATTTGAAAGAAGTTATTACTGAAAGTGGGTACAAAGTTTAACCCCATTTTTCAAATTCCGGAGCTATACCAATGGAAGACGTGATAATCAAAATAAAAGGTATGACCTGTGAACACTGCCAGAAACGTGTTCATGATGCTATAACTTCA